>JBBSSV010000054.1:0-9709 GCA_038241705.1 Burkholderiales bacterium
CTGGATCGATATGACGGCGCTGCAGACCTGTGCCGAAGAAATGGCGTTAACAGTTGAAGTGGCTGCCCAGCCGGGCGAATTCTCTGCCCCTGGTAGACCGATTGCCTATGTCACGCTCGATAACGAAGAAGAAAAAGAGATTGATACCAGCCTTGTTGTTGAGGCATTCACCATCAGAGACGATCGCGTCTTTGATGATGATCCCCGTTTTGGCCTGGTAGTGCTGGGAGAAATCGCCGGAACCGTGCTTTCCCCTTCGGCCAGCGATCCCGGCACCGCCATCGATATCATGGAAACGCTGTTGCGTTTGTTCATATTGTGGGTCGAGCCCTTGAAGGAGGGCGAGGTCGCCGAGGTCGAGTGTGACCGCATTCTGGTGCCTGAGCTATCGTTGCAAGCCATGTTCGAAGAAGCCTTTACTCCGATTGCACGCGATGGCGCCGGACTGGTCGAAGTGGGAGTACGTTTGCAGTATATTTTTGAGTCAATGAGCCTTTACGGCCATCCGCAACTAAAAAAGCTCGCCATCGAGCATGCCCGTTTGGCGCTGGCACGAGCTGAAATCCGGCTGCAGTTCGACCATGACAAGGAACTCGTGCGCAAAGCCGCGCGTTTTGCCTGCGAACCAGAGCCTGCACCCGACTGACCAAGCCTGCATCATCAGACATTGGCCTGCTGGGGCTGGCACCACAGTGTTCAGCCGATGGAGTGTTTGGGCGCTTTACAGTTGTACAGGCGTGACCTTCCAGATGTCTCGGGCATATTCCGCGATGGTGCGATCGGACGAGAACATACCCATGTTGGCCATGTTGATGATGGCCATACGCGCCCAGGCTTCGGGCTGGCGATAGAGCGCATCCACTTTTTCCTGTGTGGCCACGTAGCTGTCGTAATCTGCCAGCAACAAATAGTGGTCACCATAATTCACCAGCGTATCGAAAATGGCCTGAAAACGCTCGGGCCGGTCCGGTGAAAAATGCCCATCCCTAATCTGGTCCAAGGCCAGCTTAAGTTCTGAATTGCCGTCATATATGGCACGGGGCTCGTAACCCTTAGCGCGGATATCCTGCACTTCCTGCGTGGTATGGCCAAAGATGAAGATGTTGTCCGGCCCGACCTGTTCGCGGATTTCGACGTTGGCACCATCCAGAGTGCCGATGGTCAGGGCGCCGTTTAGGGCAAACTTCATGTTACCGGTACCCGAGGCTTCCGTACCTGCCAGCGAGATCTGCTCCGATAAGTCGGCCGCAGGAATGATGATTTCTGCCAGGCTGACGCTGTAGTTGGGAATGAAGACCACTTTCAGCTTGTCACCGATGCGCTCGTCTGCATTGATGGTGGCCGCAACATCATTGATCAGCTTGATGATTTCCTTGGCCATGTGATAAGCCGACGCCGCCTTGCCGGAGAAAACCACGGTGCGTGGTACCCAAGCGGCATCGGGGTTGGCCAAAATGCGGTTGTAGCGCGTGATCACGTGCAACACGTTCATCAGCTGGCGCTTGTATTCGTGGATGCGCTTGATCTGGACATCGAACAGAGAGTTAGGATTTACTGCAATACCTAGGTTGTTCGCGATCCATTCCGCTAAGCGCTGTTTGTTCTGTTGCTTGGCGGCGCAGAAACCGGCGACGAAAGCAGCATCCGTCACGTCGGTTTCCAGCTGCTTCAGGCTTGACAGATCGCGACGCCAACCCTTGCCGATACGCCCGTCGATCAGCGCTGCCAGTGGAGAGTTGGCTTGGGCCAGCCAGCGGCGCTGGGTAATGCCGTTGGTCTTATTGTTAAAGCGCTCCGGAAAGATGCGGGCAAAATCGGCAAAGATCGACTGCTGCATCAACTCCGAATGCAGTTGCGAAACGCCGTTGATCTTGTGGCTGGTAACGACAGCAAGGTAAGCCATGCGCACCCGGCGCTCGCCCTGTTCGTCGATCAGAGAAATACGGCGCATCAGTTCCGCATCACTGCCATATTGCGCCGCCACGCTTTTCAGAAAAGTGGCGTTGACGTCAAAAATGATTTGCAGATGGCGTGGCAGCACCCGCCCGAGCATGTCCACCGGCCAGGTTTCCAGAGCCTCCTGCATCAGGGTGTGGTTAGTGTAGGCAAAGATGCCTTGCGCCAGTTTCCAGGCCTGTTCCCACGGCATCGCGTGTTCATCTAGCAGCAGGCGCAACAACTCGGGGATGGCCAGCACTGGATGGGTATCGTTCAGGTGAATCGCAATCTTGTCTGCCAGATTGTCGAAGTTGGGATGGGCCAGCAAATGACGGTGCAGCAGATCCTGCAGACTGGCCGAGACAAAGAAATATTCCTGACGCAGGCGGAGTTCTTTGCCGGACAGGGTGGAATCATCCGGGTACAACACGCGCGAGACGTTTTCGGAATGATTTTTGTCTTCGACCGCGCCGAAATAGTTGCCTTGGTTAAAAGCTTTCAGGTCGATTTCTTCCGAGGCCCGGGCCGACCACAGGCGCAGGGTATTGGTGGCTTCGGTGCCGTAGCCGGGAATGATGGTGTCATAGGCCATAGCCAGCACATCCTGGGTATCGACCCAGTGGCGATGACCATTGTCCTGCTTAACATATCCACCAAAGCGCACGCGATAAAGGACTTCGGGTCGGGCAAACTCCCACGGATTGCCACGTGTCAGCCAGTAGTCCGGACTTTCCACCTGGCGACCATCGACGATCTGCTGCTTGAACATGCCGTAGTCATAGCGGATGCCGTACCCCATGCCGGCAATCCCCAAGGTCGCCATGGAATCTAAGAAACAGGCCGCCAATCTGCCAAGGCCGCCATTGCCCAAGGCCGCATCCGGCTCCAGGGCGGCGATTTCGTCATAGTCGACATCAAAGGTGGCCAGGGCTTCGCGCACTTCCTGATAGATCCCCAGCGCCATGGCGGCATTGGTGAAAGCGCGACCCATCAGAAATTCCATCGACAGGTAATACACTCGCTTGGCATCCTGCTCGTACGTAGCGCGGGTGGTTTTCATCCAACGCTGCACCAGGCGCGAGCGCACGGCCAACTCGGCCGCCTTCAGCCAGTCAGCCGGCTGGGCCGCAGCCGGGTCCTTGCCGACCGCGTACATCAGCTCATTAGCAATCGATCGTTTGAGGTCGGCCGCATCGCTGGACAGTTGTTCGACATTGAAAGAAACAGGCGACATGCAAGCTCCGCAGGCAAAGGATGAACAATAAAAACAAACAGACGAGCAAACTCAGGCTGAGCTGCTCGTCCGGAAAGATCATGCCATACGATGAAGCCCTTATAGCGTCAGCATACGGTCCTGACCTGAATAAAACTAGGCTGACAAGAGGCTGCGATACAAAGCCAGATACTGGTTGGCAGAATTTTCCCATCCAAAATCCTGGGCCATGGCGCAGCGCTGCACCTGCTTCCAATCCTGGGGGCGGGCATACAGCGCGAAGGCGCGTCGGAGTGCGCGGACATAGGCGTCAGGATCGAATGCGTCAAAGACAAAGCCAGTGGCTCGGTCATCATCCAGGTTTTCAAGCGACGTATCCACGACGGAGTCCGCCAGACCGCCCACGCGCCGCACCAGGGGCAGGGTGCCGTAGCGCAGACCATACAGCTGGGTCAGGCCACAGGGTTCGTAGCGCGAGGGCACCAGAATCACATCAGCCCCGCCTATGATACGGTGGGCGTAGGCTTCGTCGTAACCGATCTGTACCGCCACCGATTCTGGGTGTTGCGCCGCCACCGCCCGAAAAGCGGCTTCCAGCGCCTGCTCGCCACTGCCCAGCAAAACCAATTGGCCACCACGCTCCAGCAGTTCCGTCAGGCCAGCCAGAATCAGGTGCAGCCCTTTTTGTTCGGCCAAGCGGGTAACGATGCCAAACAGAGGCGCCTTATCCTGCACCCGCAGCCCGGTTTCGCGCTGCAAGGCGGCCTTGCAGACACGCTTGCCTTGTAGATCGTTGCTGTCGTAAGTCGCAGCCAGTGCAGTATCTGTGGCGGGATTCCAGATTGCGGGATCGACGCCATTCAAAATGCCATGCAAATCGTGGCTGCGGCTGCGCAGCAGGCCGTCTAGGCCACAGCCTTGCTCACGCCCCTGGATTTCTTGGGCGTAGCTTGGGCTGACCGTGGTCAGTTTGTCGGCGTAAAACAGGCCGGCTTTCAGCAGCGAGATCTGGTCATGAAATTCCAGGCCATGCATGTCGAAAAAATTGCTGGGTAAGCCCAGTCCACCGAAATGGTGTGCTGGGAATACACCTTGATACGCCAGATTGTGCACGGTAAACACCGTCTGCGCTGGCTTGTGGCCGGTAGACCATTCAGCCTGACGGGCATAGGCCGGCATCAAGCCGGCATGCCAGTCATGCCCATGCAGAACCTGGGGCCGCCAGCTTGGATCAGCACCGCTGGCCAGACGCACCGCCATCCAGCACAGCAGGGCAAAGCGTCGGTCGTTGTCGACATAGGGTTGGCCGCTGGCATTGGCATAGGGATTGCCGGGCCGGTCATATAAATCCGGTGCATCGATCATGTACACCGGAATTCCGTTATCGGGCAGTACACCCAGCACCAGTCGCACCCGCTTGGCGCCAAACATCGGAGGCAACTCCGTGATCAGATGCTGCCGTGCTAAGCCTTTGGCAAATGCCGGAAAACCCGGGACCACTATCCGAGCTTGGCAGTCCAGTTGCTGTAAAGCAGCAGGCAAGGCGCCGGTGACATCGGCCAAGCCGCCGGTTTTCAGCAAAGGAAAGACTTCGGCGCAGACATGCAGCACTCTCAACATGTGTTTTCCTCTTTGTTGCGGTTCGTGCAAGCACTCACGACGCCGCCGGCAAGCGATCCAACATGTCGGTGGTAACCAGCACCACGCCATCGTCGGTACGATAGAAACGCTCGGCGTCGAGTTCGGCATCTTCGCCAATTACCAAGCCAGGGGGCAGACTACAGCCACGGTCGACCACCACTTTACGCAGGCGGCAGCCTTCGCCCACATGGGTATAAGGCAGGATCACAGCCTGAGCGATGCTGCAATAGGAGTCCACCGTCACGTGCGAAAAAAGCACGACCTGCGTCAGATCAGACCCGGCCACCACACAGGCACCGGACAGAATGGTGTTAGCAGTCTTGCCGTGCATGCCGCTGCGGTCAGGGACGAATTTTGCCGGAGGCAGTTGTTCCTGATAGGTCCAGATCGGCCAGTCCTGGTCATAAATATCCAGGGTCGGCATGTTGGAGGCTAGGTCCAAATTGGCGGCCCAGAACGCATCAACCGTTCCGACGTCACGCCAGTAGGGCAGGTCATCGGATGCGGGTACGCTCGACATGCCAAAAGGATGGGCCACGGCCCTACCTTCGCTCACAACGCGCGGAATCAGGTCCTTGCCAAAGTCATGCTCGGAGTCCGGGTCGGCCGCATCCGCTTCCAGCAATTGATATAGGTACTCAGCGGTAAAGGCATAGATGCCCATGCTGCCCAGGGCGATATCCGGTTTGCCCGGCATAGCCGGCGGATCGGCCGGCTTTTCCAGAAAGCTCGTGACCCGGCGGTTTTCGTCCACGGCCATGACGCCCAGGGCCGTGCCTTCCATGCGCGGCACCTCGATGCAGCCGACAGTGCAGCCAGCACCCGTTTCGACGTGGTCCAGCATCATCAGGGAATAATCCATCTTGTAGATATGGTCGCCTGCAAGAATGAGGATGTATTCCGGATTATAGGAGCGCAGAATATCGATGTTCTGATGCACCGCGTCGGCGGTGCCGCGATACCAGAACGCTTCGTTCACGCGTTGCTGGGCCGGCAGCAGGTCGATGAACTCATTAACGTCGCCCCGCAGGAAATTCCAGCCGCGTTGCAAATGGCGCAACAGAGAGTGTGACTTGTATTGGGTTAGCACGCCGATGCGGCGAATACCCGAGTTGATGCAGTTGGACAGAGCAAAGTCGATGATGCGGAATTTGCCGCCGAAATACACTGCAGGCTTGGCGCGCCTGTCGGTGAGATCGCGCAGGCGCGAGCCACGACCACCGGCGAGCACCAGGGCAACGGTGCGTTTGGGAAGTTGCTGGGGAAGAATGCGTTTATCCATGGCTGTTCCTGAGATACGTAATGGCGAATGAAACTGTTTGCAAAAAAACTGCTGCTATATTTGGCTCAGGTCACGACGCTTGGCTGCTGTCGACCGGTCCGGGTCTTGATCTCTGCAAGCTGGTCGGCCAATACTGCCAGCTCGCTCAAGGCGACATTGGCTTCCTGGTCGATGTGTGCCGGATCAGCTTCATACCTTTCCAGATAGACCCGCAGCGTGGCACCCTGTGTGCCAGTACCCGATAGGCGAAATACGATGCGCGAACCATCCTCGAACAGGATGCGTATACCTTGATGCGTTGTCACCGAGCCATCGATCGGGTCGGTGTAGCTGAAGTCGTCCGCCAGCTTGACGCGGCGACTGCCGAACTGGGTGCCAGTCAGCGTGGGCAATTGCACCCGCAAGTGTTCCATCACGCCTTGCGCGTCACTGCTGTCGATTTCTTCGTAATCGTGGCGCGAATAATAGCTGCGCCCGAACTGGGCCCAATGTTCCCGCACCAGCTGTTCCACACTCTTGCCAGTGGTGGCCAAGAGATTCAGCCAGAATAGGACAGTCCACAGGCCATCTTTTTCGCGCACATGGTCGGAGCTGGTGCCGTAGCTTTCTTCGCCGCACAGCGTGACCTTGCCAGCGTCTAGCAGGTTGCCAAAAAACTTCCAGCCAGTCGGGGTTTCATAGCAGGGAATGCCTAGAGACTGCGCCACCCTGTCGGCGGCGGTGGAGGTGGGCATGGAGCGGGCAATGCCGGTCACGCCCTGGCGGTAGCCAGGCACTAGCGTAGCATTCGCCGCCAGCACGGCCAGGCTGTCCGAGGGTGACACTGGAAAATTTTTGCCTACCACCATGTTGCGATCGGCGTCACCGTCCGAGGCTGCACCGAAGTCTGGAGCATCGTCGGCACGCATGTGCGCCATCAGCTCGGCGGCACTGACCGGATTGGGGTCGGGATGCAGGCCGCCAAAGTCAGGCAAGGGCGTGCCATTGACCACAGTACCGATCGGCGCATCCAACATGTCTTCCAGGATGGCATGGGCATAGGGGCCACTGATGGCGTTCATGCCATCGAAGCGCATGGCAAAGCCACGCTGGAACAAGGCTGCCATGGCTTCGAAATCGAACAGTTGTTGCATTAGTTCGGCATAGTCGGCCACAGGGTCGATGACCTCGATCTGCATCTCTCCCAAAGAAAGACTGCAAAGCTGGCTGAGCGGCACATCGGGTACGTTCAGGGTGCGATAGGTCCTGAGGGTACGGGTGCGTTCGTACACCGCATCAGTGAAGCTCTCCGGCGCCGGACCTCCGTTGGCAACGTTATACTTGATGCCGAAGTCGCCATCAGGGCCACCAGGGTTATGGCTAGCCGAGAGCACAATACCCCCATTGGCACCGTACTTGCGAATGATGCAACTGACTGCGGGTGTCGACAGCAGACCGTCGCGGCCGACCAGAACCTTGGCAAAGCCATTGGCAGCGGCCATTTTCAGGATGGTCTGGCTGGCGGCATCATTGTAGAAACGTCCATCGCCGCCTAGCACCAGGGTCTGACCGCTGCAAACGCCCAGAACGTCAAAGATCGACTGGACAAAGTTTTCCAGATAGCCAGGCTGCTGAAAGACCGTCACTTTCTTGCGCAAGCCAGAGGTTCCGGGGCGTTGCCCGTCAAAAGTGTGCGTTACCACCGTCTGCCTATGCATGGTTTTCCTTTATTGCGTCTGATGCTGTTGTATCGAATAAGGCTGGTTCGGTTCAAGCGCAGTCAAAAGCAGCACGCTGCGTGCTGCCAGCAACAGCTTTCTAGATTGCATGGGATGCGCGGCATCTGGTTCTGCACTATCAAGGACAACACGCCACTCACCTGTTGGCAAGACAAAGGGAGCGGCCACGGCTTCGGCATTGATCAGGATCAGACAGTCCGGCTCGCAGGAGTTCGCGGATACCAGCCAGATGCCAATGCGGTAACGCTGCTTGCAGCTCCAGCGCTCGTCGCTCATTGGTTGGCCATCGATATCCAGCCAATGGATGGCAGCCCTGTTGCCCTCGGATGCCGTGGCCACGCCGCCCATATTGTTTGCCGGCTGCTTTTCATGCCATTGCTCATGACTCAGGATGGGGTGGGTGCGACGTAGGGCGATCAGTTGGGCGACATAGTCGATCAGCGCCGGGTCGGCAGCTTCCCAGTCCAGCCAGCTCAGCGGGTTGTCCTGGCAATAGGCGTTGTTGTTGCCCTGCTGGCTATTGTTCAGCTCATCTCCGGCCAACAGCATCGGAGTGCCCTGTGAGAAAAAGAGTGTGGCCAGCAGGGCGCGCTTGAGACGGGCGCGCAACTGCTTGATTTCGGCATCCTCGGTCGGCCCTTCAGTGCCGCAATTCCAGCTATGGTTATGATGGCTGCCGTCGCGATTGACTTCGCCATTAGCTTCGTTGTGCTTGTGGTTGTAGCTGACCAGATCGTCCAGGGTGAAGCCGTCGTGCGCAGTCAAGAAGTTGACGCTGGCGCTGGGCAGACGCTGAGGCTTGCGAAACTCCAGGCTGGAGGCGGCAAAGCGTTGAGCAAATTCACCCAACGTGGGCCACTGATGCATCCAGAAGGAACGCATGGTGTCGCGGTAGCGGTCGTTCCATTCCAGCCAGCCAGCAGGAAAACTGCCGAGCTGGTAGGTGTCTAGGTCCCAGGGTTCGGCGATGAGCTTGACTGGCGCCAGCACCGGGTCCTGGCGCAGCGCGGCGAAAAAGGCGGCCTTGCTGGAAAAACCATTCTGATCACGTCCCAGGATGGGCGCCAGATCGAAGCGGAAACCATCGACATGCATGTCTTGCACCCAATAGCGTAGGGAATCCATCACTAGTTGCAACACGCGTGGCTGGCTCAGATTCAGGCAATTGCCGCAGCCGCTCCAATTCTGGTAGCGTGATGGATCGCTCGGATCCAGGTGGTAGTACAGCGCATTGTCGATCCCGCGAAAGCTCAGCGTGGGGCCGTTTTCGTCGGTCTCGGCGGTATGGTTATAAACCACGTCCAGAATCACTTCCAAGCCGCGCTGGTGCAGCGCCTTGACCATGTCACGAAATTCCGAAATCGGCGTACTGCCGGCCTGACCGGACCAGTAACGCCGGTCAGGCGCAAAGAAACCAATGGTGGTATAGCCCCAGTAATTGGACAAGCCCAGATGTTGCAGGCGCGCTTCGTCCGCGCGGAAGTGGACAGGTAGCAGATTGATGCTGGTAACGCCCAGTTGCTGTAAATGATCCAGCGCAGCCGGATGCGCCAGACCGGCGTAGCTGCCGCGCAAAGATTCAGGGATGGCCGGATGCAACTGGGTGAAGCCTTTGACATGCAACTCGTAGAGCATCATGTCCGCTACGGCGATATCAGGTGGATGGTCGTCTTCCCAGTCGTAGGCCTCATCGACGACGCGCGACTTCAGGGCGATGGCGCCGGTGTCGGTGTCGGTGTCGGTGTCGGTGTCGGTGTCGGTGTCGGTGTCGGTGTCGGTGTCGGTGTCGGTGTCGGCAGGATCGTCTGACTTGAAAGCCTCCTGCCCTAGATAGCGGCCCACCACCTCGCGCGCATACGGGTCCAGTAACAGCTTGGCCGGATTGAAGCACACGCCGGGCGCGGCAGCAGAGTCACC
>JBBSSV010000055.1:0-9363 GCA_038241705.1 Burkholderiales bacterium
GCTGGCATAAAAGAATACAAACAGGCCGAGCATGCGCCGCAACCGCACCAGCCAGTTCCACTTGGTCAGACGACGCAAGGGTGTGAGCAGCAGGGTCGCGCACAGCAGATACAAAGTCCAATCGCCTGTGGCACGGGTCATAAATTCAATTGGATTCGCACCCAGATTGCCCTGCAGAGCACCAAGAAACAGGCGCAAGCCGGGTACCAGCGCAGCTGCAAACAGCAGCGCCTTGACCAGCTTAAATTGGGTCGGGCTTAGAGCACGTGGCATAAAGAATTCACCGTCCAGTTGCATACTAGACGTCCAACTTTAGAATTGGCGCTTGAGATCCATACCCTGATACAGATAGGCCACCTGATCGCCATAGCCATTGAACATGAGCGTCTTGCGCTTGGGTGAAAAAAATCCGTCCTCGCCAATGCGCCGCTCAGTGCCCTGCGACCAGCGCGGATGATCGACCCGAGGATTGACGTTGGAGTAAAACCCGTACTCCTGGGCCGCTACCTTGTTCCAGGCCGTTTGGGGTTGCTGCCGGGTGAAGCGGATGCGCACCAGCGATTTGGCCGACTTGAAACCATACTTCCAGGGCACGATGACGCGAACCGGCGCTCCATTCTGCTTGGGCATAACCTCGCCATACATGCCAAAGCCAAGCATTGTCAACGGATGCATAGCCTCATCCAGGCGCAAGCCTTCACTGTAGGGCCACTGCAATACCCTCCCGCGCACGCCCGGCATGTAGGCCGGGTCTGCCTTCGAAATGAATTCGACATAGCGCGCCTGACCGTTGGGCTGGGCCTTGGCGATCAGAGCCGCCAAGGAATAACCTATCCACGGAATGACCATGGACCAACCCTCGACACAGCGCAGGCGATAGATGCGCTCTTCCAGCGGGGCTAGCTTCAGCAGATCATCCATGTCCAAGGTCAGCGGTTTTTTGATTTCGCCTTCGAGCTGAATGGTCCAAGGACGTACCGGCATGGCCCCTGCATGGCGCGCCGGATCGCCCTTGCCAGTGCCGAACTCATAGAAATTATTGTAGTGGGTCGCATCCTGATAGGCGGTCTGCTTCTCGTCGACGGCGTAAGCAGAATTCAATTTCGCGGGTAAGCGCTGGTTTGTAGACGGCTGCGCCCATGCCTCGCGCGACAACATCTCGATCATGCTGGCACCGCCAATTGCACCCAGCGACAGTTGCTTGATGATACGGCGGCGTTCTTCAAAAACCGTGCGAGAGGTAACTTCCCGGCTGAGGGTCATTCCCCAGTTGTTGCGTTTATCTGCCATGGGCACACCTTCAGGTGACAGGACTGCGTCGAGACAAAACGATGTCTGCCCCCTTCAGTCCTGTGTGTGACAAGCGCCGAGCCAAGCGCTGGTGTCTGTCAAAAACGGCGCGGGCTCACAGTTCGCCGTAAGAGTGCAAGCCTGAGAGAAACATGTTGACGCCAAGGAAGGCAAACGTGGTCACGAACAAACCGACCATGGCCCACCAAGCTGCCACTTGACCACGTAGGCCCTTCATCAGACGCATGTGCAACCAGGCGGCATAGTTCAGCCAGACGACCAGCGCCCAGACTTCCTTGGGGTCCCATGACCAGTAACCGCCCCAAGCATCGGCTGCCCATAGTGCGCCCAAAATAGTCGCCAGCGTGAAGAAGGCAAAGCCCACGGCAATGGCCTTGTACATCACGTCTTCCAGCACCTCGGCCGCGGGTAGGCTGTCGGCAATTTTCCTACGTATCAGGTTGGTGGAGGCAAACAGCGCCGTCAAACCGACCACAAAGCCCGAAGTCGTCTGCAAGCCGGAAATCACCGCCTCCTGTCCACCGAACACCAGCGCCAGCAACCAGGCAAAAGCCAGCAGGGCCAAGGGCGCAATCACCAAACCGATCCAGAGCGAGCGGGCGGCTTCATATTTCAATAGATAGGCCCATCCAACCATGGCAGCCAAGGCAAAAGTACCGTAGCCGATAAAGTTGGCCGGGACATGGATTTTCATCCACCAGCTTTGCAGCGCCGGCACCAGCGGCTGGATGTCAGCCGCTTGACGCGTCATGGTGTACCACAGCAGGAATCCGACCGCTGCCGAAATGATGATCAGCACGAAGGGGCCCAGTTGACGTGTGGCGTAGACCTGTTCGTAGTAGAGGTAGAACAGGGCTGTAATCATGCAGAACAGGATGAAGACTTCGTACAGATTGGAGACGGGAATATAGCCAATATCTGCGCCGATCAAATATGACTCATACCAGCGCACCAGCAGGCCGGTAAAGCCCATGATGACTGCCGCCCAGCACAGCTTGCTGCCAACTAGACTGCTGAAGGAGGAGCGCGCAAGCAGGCCGACCCAGTAAAAACCAGTGGAAAGCAAGAAGAGTGTGCTCATCCACAGGATTGCGGATTGGCTGGACAGGAGAAATTTCAGGAAAAAATTGGTCTCTGCCGTTTCGAGTTGCCCGCTATATAAGCTGATAGCAGACAAGGCCAGAATGGCCAGCACGGCCATCAACCAGCGAACCGACTTCCAGTGCCAGCCGAGCCAGGCAAACGTAGGTGCCGACAGCACCAGGATGGCCTTCTCGTAATAATCCATATGCCCGGCATAACGCTCGAGCGCGAACAAGGCACCTGCCAGCAACATCGCCGCATAAAGCCAGTCCAGCCAGGTCAGGCGTTTAAAAAACCCTTGGGGCATGCTGTACGTCTGGTTATGGATCACATCCATTTTTTTCTCCGTAGAGGGCAAGGAAGGCTTCTTGCCACTACTGTTATACCGCTTGGACCAGCCTTGTCAAGCACGGCTGATTCTGACCTAGGTCGCAGGCGGCTGGGGTACCAGTCGCTGCTTCATTTTGTCGAATTCACGCTCGAAATCCAGCGTCCGGCGCTGGGTACTCATGGCCATCAAGGCACGGGTGTGCCCATCTGCCTCCGGCTTCAGCCATATCCACAAGCGTCGCTCCCGGATGTACAACATGGAGAACACACCAATGACCAGAAACAGGCATCCCAAATAGACGACATTTTGACCTGGCGAGCGCGTCACTTGCAGCACCGACGCTTTGACCTCTTCGAAGGACTGCAGTTGCAAATACACAGGAGCGCCATAGAAAAAAGAGTCGGCCAAGGCGTTGGTCGCCAGTTGCAGGAAGCGGCCATTTTCTGCAGTCTGCTCCATCGACGTCAGACTTTCTTCAACTCTCGCCACCTGCCACAGTTCCCACAAAGAGCCATTCAGGATTTTCATGAAGATCTCCGCCGCTTTTTCTTGCTCTTCTTGCGGCACACGGGCAATGAAGTTCGATATTGCCACATAACCAGCTTCTTCTTCATTCCCGGCAAAAATGGCCAGGCCGCGCGCCGCCGACTCCTGCAATTGTTGCCGCAACTCACTCATGCCCGCGCTACCCGGCACCGCCTGCTGGGCGTAGGCCTGAGCGGCCTTGGCCCGCAGCGCCGGATTTTGCAAGGCTGCGCGCAAACGCATCCACTCTTGTACCGAATGGGCACTATCCGCCGGAATGCGCAGATAGCGGAAAGTATCATTGGGTGAATCGCGCATGCCGGCCAGGAAAACTTGGTTGCCGTCTGCATCCACCGGCAGCATGTAATTGTGGTATTCCCGCGCCTGGCCGTTTGCGTCACGCAGCTTGTACTGAAAGCTGGGCCCGACATTCTTCAAGTCCTTGTTGTTGGCGTTCTTCCCGGCCGAGCCCATCTGGTTGCTCAAGCCTTCAGAAACACTCTGGTTGAAGCTCTTGCGGGTATCGACTGCCCGGACATCGGTGTTGGCTTCGGCCATGTTTTCCACATTGAATGGACGAAAATCCGACCACTCGACCGTATATTCTCCGCCCTGGCTGTTATCCAACATCGTTGAACGCCCGACTTCGCCATCGAGCGCGAATGCTTTGGGCTGCGCGCCCTGCATGGGATAGGCCGCGACCTTCAGACGGCTGCCGCCATCCTCGAAACTGGCCTGATACAGGGCAACACCTTTGTGAATCAGCGGCTCGTTGACCTTGATGGTGGCCTCGACCCGCTCCCCACTTTGATGATCGGTCAGCACCACTTCGCTGGCAAAAAGCTTGGGCATGCCATTGGAGTAATGCTCAATAATGAATTTTTTCAAGAGGATCGTAAAAGGCAAGTCCTGCACCATCACGCCTGCCTGTTGCGGAATGATGGCGGTATTGCTGCTAGCACCTTCAGGAATCAAGGTATTGCCCCGAAAACTGGGGTTGGCCACGCTCAGGCGATGCTCTTCAGGAATCTGGGCAATGATGCCGCTACCGGCAAACGGCGTCTTGCCACCGAACCAGAGCTGGTAGCGGATAGGCAAATCAGAATCCAGCAGTCCGCCCAGACAAATGATAACGATGGCCGAATGCGAAAAGATGTAGCCCCAGCGGTTGGCAGCGCCCTGCTTAGCCGTGACCAGCCGGGCCTGCTCCTTGTCCACAACCTTTACCTTGTAGCCGCTGGCGCCAATGATGTGCGCTAGACGGGCTGCTGACTCCGTCAGCGGCATGGGCAAAGACCACTCAACCTTGTGGGGAAAATTGCGCAAGGAACGTTCGCGCACATTTTCGCGCCAGCTGCGCGTGTCACGCAGCATTTTAGGCGCATTACGCACGATGCACAGCGATGTTGACAACACTAGGAAGCCCATTATCAGCAGAAACCACCAGGCTGAATACACCGTGTACAGACTGAGCTTGGCAAACACTTCGAACCAGAAGGGACCGAACTGATTGACGTAGTTGGTCACTGGCTCGTTTTGCGTCAGCACCGTGCCTATGACCGAGGCAATCGCCAGGATGGTCAGCATGCTGATGGCAAACCGCATGGAGGACAGCACTTCCACTGCCTGCCCGACCCAGACACGTCTGGTGTGCAATTGAATCCCTGCTGTGGCTGCAGTCATGTCTTTACTCTCGGTCAAGGGCAGCAGGCACAAAACAAAAAGGGGCAGCCGCAGCTACCCCTGTCTTGAAAGCGCCGTCCTGGTAAATGCCTTACTTGAGGCCCGCGATATAGTCCGCGACTGCCTGAATCTCATCATCCGACAAGCGCTTAGCGATGGTGGTCATTTCGGCACTGTTGGTGCGCTTACCTGCGCGGAAGCTTTCCAGCTGGGCCGCTGTGTATTCCTGATGCTGTCCGCCTAGACGGGCATAGGGATTGGGGATGCCGGCACCGGTTGCACCATGGCAGCTAGCACAGGCAGGCACCCTCTTTTCTGCAATGCCGCCCCGATAGATCTGCTTGCCAAAGTCAATGGTATCGCGATTCTTAGCAGCGCCAGGCGTGGACTCCTGAGCCGCCAAATAAGCCGAAATATTACGCATCTCATCAACAGTCAAGCCCTTGGCAATCGGCGTCATGATGGCATTGTTACGCTTTTCGCCGGTGAAGTCTTTCAATTGCTTTTCGAGATAGAACGCATGCTGCTGAGACAACTTGGGGTTCTGACCGATACTGGAATTACCTGCGGCGCCGTGGCAAGCCACACAGGCAACAAGATTGCGGGTGGCATCACCGTTGGTGTAGAGCGCTTCGCCTTTGGCCGCATCTGGCTTGGTCGTATTCGGTGCATCTGCAGCCATGGAAAAGGTCGAAACCACCACGAGGGCCGCAAACAAAGATTTCATGACTGGTAAAAACGCACGATTCATTCAAACACCCTGAGACTTGATATTAATATTCTGCCCGGCCCGCGAGCGCCCTGACCGCCTTGGATTGACAGGTTACGCCGCATGACGCAACCTCAGGTAACTGCTTATTGTACAATAGCTTTACAGCATTTTCCCTTCCTCCTGCGCTTTTTCTCTCTCTCCCACTATGTCTCTACTCTGGCAGGCCCGCTTCTTTACGACAGCCAATCATTTGCGCGACCTGCCCGACACACAGGTACCTGAAATTGCGTTCGCAGGACGCTCGAATGCCGGCAAGTCTACCGCCATCAATGTGCTGTGTAATCAGAAAAAACTGGCATTTGCTTCCAAGACACCGGGGCGAACCCAGCACATTAACTATTTTTCCATCGGTGGCGCCCATGTCGGACAGCATCGTAAGGAACTCACGCGCGTCGATGAAATCCGTGCTCTGCTGGTGGACCTGCCTGGCTATGGCTATGCCGAAGTCTCGGGCTCAGCCAAGGACCATTGGCAGCGTCTGCTGGGGGATTACGTACAACAGCGAAGCGAATTAGCAGCCTTGGTTTTGATCGTGGACAGCCGGCGTCCTTTTACCGCGCTTGACATCCAGATGCTTGAGTGGTTTGCGCCTACGGGCAAGCCAGTTCACTGCCTGTTGTCCAAGGCCGACAAACTCAACCGTAGTGAAGCCGCCCAAGCCTTGCAGAAAACCCGTAGCTTTTTGTCGAGCTATGTCGATGGTAATGGTCAACCCTTACCTTTCACCGCGCAACTTTTTTCCGCCCTGAAGCGCACCGGGCTTGAAGAAGCAGATGAAAAGCTGCTGGCATTACTAGGATTGAACGATATTTCTGTACAAGCCGAGCCGCCAGTCAGTGAACAGGAAAACACTAACACTTGATTATGGCAGAGTAACCACATCGTTTAGACAAAAAACCCCCTGGAAAAAGGGAGCTTCTCCATGGTAGAAAGGCATTATCACTTGCGATGAAGCTCTGCTCAGGGAGAAGAAGCGGAAGGTCGAGGGCCACCTATCTGATCTGATGCGGTTAGCATGTATAAGTTTCAATCGCTTGCTCTTTTGAATTTGCGCGCCAGTTTACGGACAAAGAGATATGCCTCGTTCAAACTTTCCCCATTTTCCCGCCACTCGTCTGCGTCGTCTGCGCAAGGACGCCTTCTCGCGCGCCTTGGTACGCGAACACCGAATCAGCGCGGATGATCTGATCTATCCGGTTTTCATTCTCGATGGCGAGCGCCGCACCGAAGCCGTGGCGTCCATGCCAGGCGTGGAACGTATGTCGGTCGATTTGCTGTTGGGCGTGGCCGAGGATTGCCTGACGCTGGGCATTCCTGTTCTGGCCTTGTTCCCAGTGATCGATCCGGCCCTGAAATCACCCGATGGCATCGAAGCCACCAATCCCGACGGCTTGGTGCCGCGTGCCGCGCGCGAACTCAAGCGCCGTTTTCCTGAGTTGGGCATCCTCACCGACGTGGCGCTTGATCCCTACACCAGTCATGGCCAGGATGGGGTGCTGGACGACCAGGGCTATGTGTTGAATGACGAAACCTGCAGCATCCTGATCAAACAGGCCTTGGTGCAGGCCGAAGCTGGGGTGGACATCGTGGCACCATCGGACATGATGGATGGGCGCATTGCCGGCATCCGCAATGCCCTGGAAAACGCACATAGCATCCATACGCGCATCATGGCTTATTCCGCCAAGTATGCTTCGGCCTTTTACGGCCCCTTCCGGGATGCTGTGGGTTCGGCCGCTAATCTAGGCAAGAGCAGCAAGGAAACTTACCAGATGGATCCGGCCAACAGCGACGAAGCCTTACGCGAAGTGGCGCTGGATATCGCCGAAGGCGCCGATATGGTGATGGTCAAACCCGGCATGCCCTACTTGGATATTTTATATCGGGTAAAGCAGGAATTCAAAATGCCGACCTTTGCCTATCAGGTCAGTGGCGAATACGCCATGCTCAAGGCCGCTGCACAGAATGGCTGGCTGGACCATGACAAGGTCATGCTCGAATCGATTCTGGCCTTCAAGCGCGCCGGTGCCGACGGCGTCTTGACCTATTTTGCCCGCGACATTGCACGACTGTTGAAGGCGCAGAAATAATAGGGCAGCCAGGCTGAGCAACGGGTGCTTGCCACTCAATCTGCATGCATTCTTTCTTGGCTAGCAACCCCCATCTTGTCTTGCATACTAGATCGAACAAAAAAAGCGCCTGAATCAGGCGCTTTTTTTTGGCTAAAGCTTCAGCCGCAGAGATAGCCTACTTGTTCGGCTGAGGCGTCATTCGCAGATAAGAGCGCTCTGCCGTATAACCCTTAGGATATTTCTGCTTGATCTCTGCTTCATCCTTGATGGACAAGGGAATGATGCAATCGTCGCCATCCCGCCAGTTTCCGGGTGTAGCAACATTGTGGCTGTCCGTCAATTGCAGGGCATCGATGACACGCAGCACTTCATCGAAATTGCGGCCCGTGCTCAGCGGATAGGTAATGATCAGGCGCACTTTCTTCTTGGGATCAATCACGAATAGGGATCGTACCGTTACCGTATCGGACTGATTCGGATGAATCATATCGTACAGGCCCGCGACCTTCTTGTCGCTGTCTGCGATGATAGGGAAGCCAACCACGGTCTTCTGGGTGTCTTCGATATCCTTAATCCAGCCGGCATGCTGCTCGGCCGAATCCACGGATAAGGCGATCGCCTTGACATTGCGCTTGTCGAAATCACCTTTCAGCTTCGCCGTCAAGCCCAGTTCTGTGGTACATACTGGCGTGTAGTCCGCTGGATGCGAGAAAAGAACCACCCAGGAGTCTCCTGCCCATTCATGGAATTTGAGAGGCCCAATGGTCGAGTCCTGCTCAAAGTCGGGTGCAATATCGCCAAGGCGCAAAGTCATCGTGTTCTCCTAAAGATAATGAATGATCAAGACAATATAGCGGGCTTGCCACGTTGTCTCAACGCTTAATGAAATAGAAGCTTATAGCGCAAGCGCACAAGCTGCCCAGCAAGGCACTTGTAAAACAAAAGAGGAAGCTGATCAGGTCGCTAGAGGCACCTCAGTTTCTTGGCGCACCCAGTCAAGGTAAGCAGCAGCGCCTGTGACGATAGGAAGACCAATGATCTCTGGCACCTCGTAAGGATGCAATCGCAGGATGGCCTGCTCGACTTCTGGGTAACGGGCCTGACTGGTCTTGATCTGTAGAACCACTTCTGCAGCTTCTTCCACCTTACCCTGCCAGCGATAAACTGAGGTGGTGGAAGCCTGGATATTCACGCATGCTGCCAAATGTAGCGCCACTAACTCGTGTGCCAATTGCCTGGCAAGAGTTGCATCTGGAACGGTCGTGATGACCAGAAAAGCTTGAAACATGGCTTCCTCTTCACCCTGTCAATAATGAATGATTATCCTACCAGAGTCGGTTGGGCAGAGCGGCATGTACAAATGACAGACGCCAAATGGATGGGCAATAAAAAAGCCAGGCAATGCCTGGCTTGGAAGATCAGGGTAGGCAGAATCTCTGCTTATGCAGCGTCCTGATTGTCTTCGACCTCAGAAGGCTCAGGGCGATCGACCAGCTCGACATACGCCATGGGCGCATTGTCACCTTGACGAAAACCCATCTTCAAAATTCGCAGATAACCGCCGTTGCGATTGGCATAACGCGGAC
>JBBSSV010000056.1:0-9273 GCA_038241705.1 Burkholderiales bacterium
CTGGGAGCGGATGCCGCCAAGGGCAGCAGCTTTTACCTGCGCAGCAAGGGTAAGGCCGAAGACTGGGCCCACGAATACGGCGCTGACAACGCCATTGCCGTGACAAGTTTTCGGCCTTCCGTCATCTTTGGGGTGGGTGACTCGTTCTTGAATCGCTTCGTACAGCTGGCGAAATTGATGCCCGGCGCATTTCCGCTGGCCTGCGCCGAGGCGCGATTCGCGCCGGTGTATGTGGAGGATGTGGCCGCTGAGTTTATCGTAGCCCTCAACAGTAAAGATACCTATGGCCAGCGTCTGGATTTGTGCGGGCCGACCGACTATTCGCTACGTCAGTTGGTGGCTTATGCGGCCCGTACTGCTGGGCATTCCAGGGTCATTATCGCCTTGCCCGATTGGATGGCGCAGTTGCAAGCCAGAATCATGGAGCTGGCACCGGGCAAGCCTTTTTCGCATGACAATTATGATTCCCTGCAAACGCCGAATGTGTGTGCGGCAGACTGCCCGCGTCAGCCGACGCGCCTGGAAGAGGTCGCACCTGCCTATTTGAAGTCACGTTAAACGGTTGTTGAGGTGTCCCGGGGGTGGCGTTACTGGCTATCGCTATTCGCCGGTTGATCGAAATGATTTAAAAATGAACACGCACTCTTACCGCTTTCTTCCGCATTTTGTTGACCTTCTGCTTGACTCCATCTTTCTGATTGATGCTGAAGGACAGATCGTGCATGTCAGCGCGGCCTGTACCCGGCTGCTGGGCTATACCCAGGAAGAGATGATCGGTCAGCTCTGCTCGACTTCATCGCGCCCCAGGACCACGCCAGATCGTTGGCCGAAGTGCGCCAAGTTACGGCCGGACAGGCGAGAGTGGGGTTTGAAAACCGCTATCGCCATAAGAACGGGCATCTGGTGGACATCATGTGGTCAGCCAGTTGGTCCGAGCCAGATCAGTTGAGAATTGGTGTCGCGCGTGATGTCAGCGAACGCAAGCAGATCGACAGAATACAGGCCGTTATCTACGCCATTTCGGAGGCGGTGCATACGACCCATGAACTGGTGGCATTTTTCTTGGAAGTTCATCGCCTCATCGCCAGTCTGGTGTCCTTGGCGGGGTTTGCGGCTTTGGTCCGCGACCCCAAAACAGGGCAGCTCGACTACGCCTATCCAATGACAGGCGAGGTAGCAGGATCTGCTCAGCAGCAGGAAACATTCCAGCGGGGTGTAGAAGTCATTCGCAACAGCCAGGCTCTACTCTTGGAAGAGGATGCCTGCCTGAGAAGCCTGCAAGCGCAAGCGCGCCCACTGTCCAGGAAGGCTGGTTGGCGCTGCCTGTGTTGTCGCACCATGCTGTGCGCGGTGCGCTGATGTTGAAAAGCCCCGCCGACGTGTGCTTTGCTGACAAGGAAGTAGAGCTTTTACAGTTTGTGGGGGGGCAGGTAGCAATTGCTATCGAACGCAAGCAGCTCACGTCCGAACTGCGGCGCATGGCGCAATATGACGAGCTCACTGGATTGCCCAACCGCCGTCTGTTTCATGACCGGGTCAACGCAGCGTTAGCGAGATGCCGACGCCAGCACAATCGCCTAGCTCTGCTTTTCGTGGATATTGACAAATTCAAGCAGGCCAACGATACCCACGGCCATGCTGTCGGCGATCTGCTGCTGCAGGAACTTGCCATTCGCCTGGAGCCTGGTCTGCGTCAGGAAGATACCGTTTTTCGGCTGGGAGGAGACGAGTTCGTGGTTCTGCTGGAGGACCTGCAAAGACGGGAAGATGCGTTTACGGGGGCGGACAAGCTCAGGAAGATGGTATGCCAGCCGGTCTACGTCGCAGGTCTGGCGCTGAAAGTGCGCGCCAGCCTGGGTATTGCACTTTATCCGAAAGATGGGCTGGATCTGGAGGCGCTCCTGAAACATTCCGATTAGAAAATGTATGTGGATAAAAAGGCTCGCAATTAAGCTTGTCGCATGCCTTTCCAGGCCCACATCTGTCCTCCAGTTTTAGTACACAACGTTAAAACGCTATGTACCGGGCAAACTAGCTTAGCGCTATTGGTTTTCTCTGGTTTTATTCAACCACGTCCTCGGCGCGTCGAAAATTAGCGTCGTCACAGCAAAATGTGCATGCATCTCTCACAGCCCGTAATTCGCAAGACGTGTTCGGGGGTAGGTAGGCTAATGATGCCATTGCCGCTGATTCATAGTCCGCCACGCATGACTTCCTTGAGGAGCATCTTATTCAGTGGAATGCCAAGAGTGATTGCCTGCATTTGTTTATCCACCATATACCCGGGCCAGCCAACAGTTGGATTTTCCTTGGTTGAGAACCGTGTAATAGCTCTCGGTATCCTCGCCGCTGAAGTCGGCCTCCTATTCTGAGAGGGCTCGAATGATCGAGTGCGGCACAAGGAAATCTCTTGTATTTCCCACTCTTCGAACACTTGCAGCGCCACCTTTCTTATTTCGTCGCACACCCACTGTCTCCGTCCTTCAATAATCAACAGCGCATACACATCGGCCAAGGCATTCACCTCGGCTGACAAGGTGTCTTTTTCGCCAGTGGCTGGGCAGCGGCTGCGCCAGTAGTTGATAGGTTGTTCCAGTTAAGTGATTGAGATACCCATGGTTCTCATTGTTCACGCAGGGCGCGTCGATACTGGATTGCTTCGGCAATGTGAGGTGAGCTAATCTGGGGCACGTCGTCGAGGTCGGCAATGGTGCGCGCAACCTTCAGCACCCGATGGTAGGTCCGGGCCGACCAGTTCAGTCGTGCCAAGGCTTGGCGCAAAAGGGTATCGCCGCTGGCATCCGGGCGGCAGTGGTGCTCGATTTCGGTGACGCTCAACTGGCTGTTGGCCTTGTCCTGGCGCTGCTGCTGACAGGCATGAGCCTTGGCAACCCGCGCAGCGATGGTGGCCGAGGATTCGCCCTGACTCTGTTGCAGCAGTTCTTCATGCGGCAAGGCTGCCACCTGGATCTGCATGTCGATGCGGTCGAGTAGCGGTCCCGAAATCTTGCCTTGGTAGCGTGCGATCACATCTGGCGTGCAGCGGCACTTGCCCGATGCCTGACCGGCATACCCGCACGGACAGGGATTCATGGCAGCGATCAGTTGAAACCGGGCCGGGAAGTCGGCCTGACGGGCGGCACGAGAAATCGTGATGCGGCCCGATTCCAGCGGCTCGCGCAGGACTTCCAATACCCTACGTTCGAACTGGGGCAACTCATCCAGAAACAATACGCCATGATGCGCCAAAGAGATTTCACCCGGACGCGGCACATTGCCGCCCCCAACTAGCGCCACACCAGAGGCAGTGTGGTGCGGAGAGCGAAAGGGCCGCTGTTTCCACTGACGCGCAGAAAAGCCATTGGACAGTGATTGCACGGCGGCCGACTCCAGCGCTTCGGCCTGGGTCATAGGCGGCAGGATGCCGGGAAAACGCGCCGCCAACATGGACTTGCCGCTGCCGGGTGGGCCGACCATCAGGACGCTATGGTTACCGGCCGCCGCTACTTCCAGCGCGCGCTTGCTGTGGGCCTGGCCTTTGACCTCAGCAAAGTCGGGGTAGTGCACGCCTGTTTCGGGCAAGGTGGCCAGATGACGTGCCAAGCGATTATCGGCATCTGTGGCGATAAAGTGGGCTACGACCTGCAATAGAGTATCGGCCGGATAGATGCGGGCGTCCTGTACTAGCGCTGCCTCATCGGCATTGGCGCGGGGCAGGATGAAGTGGCGCGGTGCGGTTTGTTCGGTCTCGCTTTCGCGCTGCATGGCAAAGCTCATGGCCAGTGCGCCCCGAATCGGACGCAGTTCGCCCGAGAGCGAGAGTTCTCCGGCAAATTCATAATCGTGCAGAGCATCGGCGGGCATCTGGCCCGAGGCCGCCAGAATGCCCAGCGCAATCGCCAGATCGAAGCGCCCCGACTCCTTGGGCAGGTCGGCCGGAGCCAAGTTGACCGTGATGCGCCTGGCCGGGAAGTCGAAACCGACGTTTTGCAGCGCGGCCCTTACCCGCTCACGCGACTCCTTGACCTCGGCCTCGGCCAGGCCGACGATGGCAAACGCCGGCAAGCCATTGGCTAGATGCACTTCCACCGTGACCTTGGGCGCGTGCATCCCGGTCAGGGCGCGGCTACGCAGGACGGCCAAGCTCATGCGCGGCGCTCCGGCTTACTGAGGCAGGCTTGTCTGTGCCTGCGCTTCCAGCTCGTCCACGCGGGTTTCGAGCGCTTCCAACCGGGCGCGGGTGCGGGCCAGCACTTGGGTCTGGACGTCGAATTCCTCGCGGGTCACCAAATCCAGCTTGGAAAATCCCTGAGTGAGCGCCGACTTCACATTTTTTTCCAGATCTTTGGCAGGTGAGTTTTGCAGCACCTGGTTGATCTTGGCTTGCATGTCATTGAAGAAATTACGTTTTTCCATTACATCCTCCGGGAGTGCGTGTTTATAAGGCTGATTTTGCGCCAAAATGCTGGGAAAAGGGGGGAAAGCCAAAGAGAAAAAGTTTTTGCCAGAGCATTCGGAGCGGTATCTGGCCAGAAAAGTCAAAAAAACTGCTGTGGCGAAGCGGCTGCCGGTCGAAGCGGGTTGGCGCAAGTATTAAAATCGGAGCTTTGCCTGATCCAAATGCTCGTCTTTCAGGATGGCTTTACCCTGAAAAAAAGCAGTCTGGAGCCACTCTGCATGAGGAACACATGAAAAACACGCTTGCTGCCCTCCTGACCATAGTCTTGTTTTTAGTGATGGGCAGTGCGCTGGCCCAAGCGGCCACCATTCCCGAGCCGGCGTTGACCATTGCGTTGGCAGCCCTGGCCAGCCCGCCGGGATTGGATACTGGCGACACGGCCTGGATGCTGGCCGCCATTGCGCTGGTGGTGCTGATGTTGATTCCCGGCATGGCTCTGTTTTATGGTGGGCTGGCCCGGGCCAAGAATGTGCTGTCGATGCTGACCCAGGTCTTCATCGTTTTTTCCGTGGTAATCCTGCTGTGGTGCCTGTATGGCTACAGTCTGGTGTTCGCCGGAGGCAATGCCTTCATCGGGACCCTGGATAAAGCCTTTCTGCAAGGGGTGAGCCCGCAGTCTATGGTGGGCAGCATTCCAGAGGTCGTGTTCATGCTGTTTCAGGGCAGTTTTGCCGCCGTGGCCTGCGCTCTGATGGTCGGCGCCTTTGCGGCGCGCATGAAGTTTGCCGCTGTGCTGGCCTTTACCGTACTGTGGTTCACCTTCAGCTATGTGCCGTTAGCGCACATGAGTTCGCATCCCATTGGCCAGCTGCTGCAAATGGGCACCTTTGATTTCAGTGGCGGTGTCGCAGTGCATGTCAACGCTGCGATTGCCGCCCTGATCGGTGCCTATATGGTCGGTGAGCGTCTGGGCTACGGCAAGGAAGCCATGTTGCCCCATTCGCTGACTCTGACCATGACCGGTGCTTCGCTGATGTGGGTCGGTTGGCTGGGTTTCAACGCTGGCTCGGCCTTGGGCGCCAATGCCGTGGCCGGCATCGCTTTCCTGAATACTTTGCTGACGGCTGCTGCTGCTGCTTTGGCCTGGATGACATGTGAAGCAGCGACCAAGGGTAGGGCGTCGTTGTTGGGGGCGGTGTCAGGCAGCGTCGCGGGTCTGGTGGCCAGCACCGCTGGCGCACCGCTGATTGGCCCCATGGGCGCCATGCTGCTGGGTGTGCTGGCCGGCATTGGCGGCCTTTGGGCCGTGACTCGCCTGAAGCACATGCTAGGCGCGGACGATGCCTACGACGTGTTTGCCCTGCATGGCGTGCCAGGCATCATTGGCGTGCTGATGACGGGCATACTGGCGGCGCCCCGTTTTGGCGGGGCCGGCGGGGTTGGCTATGCGATATCCGATCAACTCGTCATTCAGTTCAATGCGCTGCTGATCACGACCATCTGGTCGGGCGTGGTGGCGTTTGCCGCCTTCAAGCTGATCGATATGCTGATTGGCCTGCGTGTGACGGAGCAGGAGGAACGCGAAGGCCTGGATATCTACAGCCATGGCGAGTCGGCCTATCGCTCCTTGTAACAAACTCCACTTTGAGCAGGTAGGTCCGGCACTTGCTTGCCTGAACACTGAACCAGACTTGGTCTGCATTGAGCCGGGTTTTCTTGTCGACACTTTGAGCTCAGTGTCTTTAAAAATCGGCTTGTGTCCCGATATCGTTTAATCAAGCGACACGACCGTCGTCATAATTGACATGTTGTCGCCCTCTACACCTTATGTGCGCCAGGGAAAACCCCCTGAGGACAGTGCGGAATCCGTTAGAATCTGCCTACGTTCCTGGCGCCGCCCGCAAAGAAAGTTGATATGGTTCCGCATCTCGTTACGGCCCTCAAGGGTCCCTTGCTTGACCTCGAAAAGAAAATCCTGGAGGCGACGCCAGCGATCGAACGCTGGTTCCGACTGGAATGGCAGGAACACACGCCGCCTTTTTACTGCTCGGTCGATCTGCGCAATGCCGGCTTCAAGCTGGCGCCGGTCGATACCAACCTGTTTCCCGGCGGTTTCAACAACCTGTCCACGGAAATGTTGCCGCTGGCGGTGCAGGCCGCGATGGCAGCGATTGAAAAATACTGTCCTGACGCCAAGGACATGCTGCTGATTCCCGAGCGCCACACCCGCAACACCTTTTATCTGCAGAACGTGGCGCGACTGATCCAGATCTTCCGTCAGACCGGCTTGAATGTGCGTCTGGGTTCGCTCGATACCGAGTTGACCGAGCCGCAGATCATCGAGCTGCCCGACGGCACCACGCTGACGCTGGAGCCGCTGGAGCGCATTAGCAATGGCCGCCGTCTGGGCGTGAAGAATTTCGATCCCTGCTCGATCCTGCTGAACAACGATCTCTCGTCCGGCATTCCGCCGATCCTGGAAAACCTGCACGAGCAATACGTGCTGCCACCCTTGCACGCCGGCTGGGCCGTGCGCCACAAGACCAACCATTTTGCCGCCTACGACGAAGTCATCAAGCGCTTTGCCAAGTTGATCGACGTTGATCCCTGGATGCTCAATCCCTACTTTGCCAAGTGCGAGGGAGTCAACTTCCAGGAGCGTACCGGCGAAGAATGTCTGGCCTCGGCTGTGGACAGCCTGCTGACCAAGATCCGCAAGAAATACAAGGAATACGGCATCAAGGAAACGCCCTTCGTCGTGGTCAAGGCCGATGCCGGCACCTATGGCATGGGCATCATGACCGTGCGCGATGCCTCCGAAATCAAGGGCCTGAACCGCAAGCAGCGCAACAAGATGGCGGTGGTCAAGGAAGGCCTGGCAGTAACTGATGTCATCCTGCAAGAAGGCGTACATTCCTTCGAGCACATCAATGACGCCGTGGCCGAGCCGGTGGTCTACATGATTGATCGCTACGTGGTAGGCGGTTTCTACCGGGTGCACGCCGACCGTGGCATTGATGAAAACCTGAACGCGCCGGGTGCGCACTTCGTGCCGCTGGCCTTTTCTCAGCAGCATGCTTTGCCGGACCTGCTAGCCAAGCCCGGCACGGCGGCTCCCAACCGTTTCTACATGTATGGGGTGGTGGCACGCCTGGCGCTACTGGCCGCCTCGGTCGAACTTGAAAAAACCGACCCTAATCCGGAGGTCTATTAATGCAGATTGCCTTTTGTTGTGATCCGCTGACCGGCTTCAACCTGGCCAAGGACACGACCTATGCCATGATGGTCGAAGCAGATAATCGCGGCTACGCGTTGCACGTCTTTGCTCATGGCGACCTGGCGCTGGAAGGCGGCGTAGTCCGTGCGCGGGTTACTCGCATTACCCTGACCGGTGATCCCGATGACTGGTTTCAGGCCGAGCCGGCGCAAGTATGCAGGCTGGCCGAGTTTGATGCGGTGCTGGAGCGCACCGACCCGCCCTTCGACATGGAATACGTCTACGCCACCTACCTACTGGAACTGGCGCAAGAACAGGGCGCGCGCATCTTTAACCGGCCCGAGGCCATCCGCAGCTTCAATGAAAAGCTGTCGATCGCGCGCTTTCCGCAATTCATCGCGCCGACACTGGTCACGCGCGACGCTGCGCGCATCCGTGCCTTCCATGCCGAACACCAGGACATCATTCTCAAACCCCTGGATGGTATGGGCGGTGCCGGGATTTACCGCGTGCGCGAAGACGAGCTTAATCTGGGCTCCATCATTGAAAATCTGACCGATCTTGGCCGGCGCACCATCATGGTGCAGCGCTACATTCCTGCTATCACTCAAGGCGATAAACGCGTTTTGCTGATCGCCGGTAAGGTGGTGCCGTATTGTCTGGCGCGCATTCCGCAGGGCAAGGAAGTGCGCGGTAACCTGGCTGCAGGCGGGCGCGGCGTGGCCCAGCCGATTTCTTCCCACGACCGCACCATTGCCGAAGCGCTGGGGCCGCAGTTGTGGGCGCGCGGCTTGCTCTTGGTAGGACTGGATGTGATCGGCGACAATCTGACCGAAGTCAACGTCACCAGCCCGACCTGTTTCCAAGAAATCATGCAGCAAACCGGCTGCCCGGTGGCGGCCCTGTTTATCGACGCCCTGGAACATGCAGTGGAGTCGGCGTAACGTCCATGTATGCTTATCATTTTGACCGAGCAACGCCTTGCTCTGTCAGGCAACCCAGAAACTAGGAGGCATTGCCATGGTAGGGATTTTGCTGTTGACCCATGCACCCCTGGGCGCAGCCTTCATTGCCGCGGCCCAGCATGTGTTTCAAGCGCCCCTGCCCAAGCTGGAAGCGCTGGACGTTATGCCGGATCAGGATCCGGTGGAAGTCTGCGTCCTGGCCCAGGCCAAGCTGCTCGATCTGGATGATGGCAGCGGCGTGCTGGTGATGACCGACATCATGGGCGGCACGCCCTCCAACTGCAGCATGGGCCTGTGCAGCCCGGGCAAGGTGCAGGTGATTGCCGGCATCAATTTGCCGATGCTGTTGCGCGCCCTAAACTACCGAGAGCAGCCCTTGGATGTGGTGCTCGACAAAGCCCTGGCCGGAGGTCAGCATGGCGCCTGTCGCCTGGATCAACTGGCTCCCTTGCTGCCCGACTAAGCCTTTCCGACCGAACCTTTCCTTTACTTGCCGCCATGATTCAGCAAGATGTCGAAATCATCAACAAACTGGGCCTGCATGCACGGGCCTCGGCCAAGTTCACGCAGTTAGCTGCGTGCTATCAAAGCGATGTCTGGATGAGCCGCAATCAGCGTCGGGTAAATGCCAAATCCATCATGGGCGTGATGATGCTGGCGGCGGGCAAGGGCAGCACCATCACCCTGGAAGC
>JBBSSV010000057.1:0-9124 GCA_038241705.1 Burkholderiales bacterium
AAGGATGCCAAGGCCAGCATGGCCACCATTAATCGGCTGGCGCGCAACATCGACGGCCTGACGACTGAACTACGCGCCCAGGATAGCGCCCTGAACCGTATGGGCGACGCTGCCGACCGCGTGGGATCAGTGGCGGACCGGATCGAACTCGAAGTTTTGCCGCTGGGGCAAGACGTGCGCACCACATTGCACACCTTGGACCGCACTTTAGAAAGCCTGAGCGAGCGCCCGCAAGGCATCCTCTTCGGCTCCACCCGGCGCCCGCCCGGCCCCGGCGAAGAGGGCTTTACCGCGCCTTAACCTTGATAGGAAATCGCATGCCGATCATTTCCACTGTATCTCGTTGCCTGATGGCAGGCCTACTGTTCAGCAGCGCCTTGCTCGCAGGATGCGCCACGCCCAAGCCCGTGCTGACTCAGTTCGATCTGGGGCCACTGCCGGCTCAGGCTGCTGCCGCTCCAAACGCTGCACTGGCGACGCCGCAGGCGTTGCCCTTGAGCCTGGCCGAGCCGCGCGCGCCTACTTGGCTGGACAATCAGCGCATCTACTACCGCCTGGACTACAACAATCCCCAGCAACCGCGCTCCTACGCCCAGAGCCGCTGGAGCATGTCGCCCGCGAATCTGTTTGGCCAGCGCCTGCAGGCACGCTTTGCCCAGGCCGGCATTCCCGTGCTGCCGGCCTCAGCGGGCGCTGCCCAAGTGCCGGTGCTGCGTATCGAGCTACATGACTTCAGCCAAAATTTCGATACTCCCGGCAGTAGCAGCGGGCGCGTCATGCTGCATGCCGCCGTCTTGCAGGGGCGGACCTTGCTCGCACAGAAAACCATCGTCCAAACGGCGCCCGCACCCAGCGCCAATGCGCTTGGCGGCGTGGCCGCCCTGACAAAGGCCAGTGATGCCGCCATTGCCGAGATGTTGAATTGGGTCAAGACCCTGCCCCGACGCCAGCCATGATCCCACCCGGCAAGCAGCCGGGTAAAGATCGTATGGAGCAACCTACCCTCAGCGCTCAGACGACGTCTGGTGACGCACGCCCCCTGAATGGCTCGGTCTTTGCGCGAGCGGGGGCCTTGCTGTACGCGCTGCTGATCCTGTACGGCAGCCTGTACCCGTTTGCCGGCTGGCGTGACAACGGCATCACGGCGTTTGCTTATGTGCGTGCGCCCCTGCCCTATTACTGGACTGGTTTCGATGTCATCACCAATATCCTGGCGTATGTGCCCTTGGGGATATTGCTGGTGTTTGCCTTGTTTCCGCTGTTGCGTGGTTTCTGGGCCATGCTGGTAGCACTGTCGCTGGGCGGGCTGCTTTCGCTATCGGTAGAGGCGCTGCAAACCTTTCTGCCCAGTCGGGTTTCGTCCAATCTGGACTTGATGACCAACTTCAGCGGTGCCTGCATTGGTGCCGTGCTGGGCGTGGCCCTGACCCGTTTCTTCCTGGTGGAAAGTCGCTGTCTGTTGCTACGCCAGCGCTGGTTCATTCCGCATGCCAGCCGCGGATTGGTGGTACTGGGCCTGTGGCCACTGGCCCAAATTTACCCACAAAGCTATCTGTTTGGCCATGGCCAGTTGCTGCCTATGTTCTCGGGCTGGCTATCCGACTGGCTCGACACGCCAATTGATCTGGGTGCCTGGCTGCGACCGGCAGAAAACCTATCAGTGGAGCAATACTGGCTGTTTGAAACCCTGATCACGGCCTGCGGCTTGGTGGGCGCACTGCTGACTTTGTTGTGTCTACTGCGACCCAAGGCGCCTAAACTACGCCTGGCCACGCTACTGGCGGTGCTGGCCATCAGCGCCAAGGCCTTGGCCAGTGCGCTGCTGTTTACCCCCACCAATGCCTTTTCCTGGCTGACGCCGGCAGCCGAAGGGGGGCTCGTCATTGGCGTGATGATGCTGTGCGGTCTGGTGTTTGCGCCGCCTCTGGCCCAGCGCCGGGTGGCAGGCCTAGCGTTGCTGACTTGCCTGCTGGCGGTCAACATTGCCCCGGCCAATCCTTACTTCCTGGCCACCATGCAAGAATGGGTGCAGGGAAAGTTTCTGAATTTCAATGGCGCAGCCGGCTTTCTTACGCTGGTATGGCCGTTTTTGGCGCTTTGGTTTTTGTATCATCCCGTACATCGGCAAAAATCGCGCTGAGTGGGGTGTATCATTTCACTCTGGAACGCCGCTGGCGCCACGCACCCACAAGGAGCCTGCCATGAGTGACAACCCGTATTTCAGCCATCACGTCTTTTTCTGCCTCAACCAGCGCAATGACGACAGCCGCCCCTGCTGTGCTGCCCGCGGCGCAGTTGCTGCCCAAGAGCACGCCAAGCGTCGCATCAAGGAACTCAACCTGAATGGGGTCGGTCAGGTCCGCATCAACAAAGCGGGCTGCCTGGACCGCTGCGAGGAAGGGCCGGTGATGGTGGTGTATCCGGAAGGTACTTGGTACACCTATTTTGACCAAGGCGATATCGATGAAATCATCGACAGTCACCTGGTTAACGGCAAGGTGGTCGAGCACCTGAAAATTTGAAGGCCACTCCTCTTTTACGTTCGCGTTTCCCCGTTTTCGTCTTGGCAGTCTTGGCATCATGAACGCACAAACTCAATATTTCTTCCTCCCGGGCGCAGCTGGCCAGTTGGAATGCGCCCTGGACTTGCCTGAGGTCGCGCACTTTTCCGCCCCACGCGGCATTGCCTTGGTTGGACACCCGCATCCGTTGTACGGCGGCGCCATGACCAACAAGGTGGTCCATACCCTGACGCGCGCTTTCGTGACTCTAGGCTATGCCACGGCCCGCATGAATTTTCGTGGTGTGGGCAAGTCTGAAGGCACTTACGACGAAGGCCGGGGTGAAACCGATGACATGGCGCTGTTGCTGGAGCACATGTGCCAGTTGTATCCCGAGCAGCCGCTGGCTTTAGCCGGCTTTTCCTTCGGCACCCTAGTGCAGTCGCAGTTGCAGCAACGCTTGGCTGCTGCCCAGACCCCGGCTGAGCGCCTGGTGCTGGTCGGCTGTGCCGCAGGCAAGTGGCCCATTCCCGAGGTGCCGGACAACACCATCCTGATCCATGGTGAAGCCGATACCACCATCCCCTTGGTGGATGTCATGAACTGGGCCCGGCCACAAGATTTGGCCGTAACCGTCGTTCCCGGTGCCGACCATTTCTTCAATCAAAAACTGCATCACGTCAAGAACCAGGTGCTTGAACGCTGGCATCGCTGAGGCCTTACGACACACCCCGCGTTTCCCTTTCGTTTTATCTGATGTTTAACCGACTATCCCGACGCCAACTGCTTTACATCCCTTTCCATGAAAAAATTCTTCACGCTTCTGTTACTTACCGCCCTCTCCTGCACCACCGCTTTCGCCCAGCATGTGCCTGCTCCGATTGTGGCCGCCAACTCTTATCTGTTGCTCGATGCCAGCAGCAATCAGGTGCTAGCTGCGCATGAACCCGACCTGCGCATCGAGCCGGCTTCGCTGACCAAGATCATGACGGCTTACTTAGTGTTTGACGCGCTCAAAGAAAAGCGCCTGACCCTGGAGCAGAAAGTCAATGTCTCGGTGCGCGCCTGGAAAGTGGATGCAGACAGTTCCAAGATGTTCATCGAGCCCTCCACGCCAGTAACCATCAGCGACTTGCTGCATGGCCTGATCGTGCAATCCGGTAACGACGCCTCGGTCGCCCTAGCCGAAGCCGTGGCCGGTACCGAAGAAGCCTTTGCCGGCCTGATGAACCGCCAAGCCCAGCGCATGGGCATGAAGTCCAGCAATTTCGCCAATTCCCATGGCTTGCCTCATCCGGAAAACTATTCCACCACCCGCGATCTGTCGGTGCTGGCGGTCCGTTTGATCAATGATTTCCCCGAGCTGTACAAAATCTATTCAACCAAGAGCTTCACCTATAACAAAATCACCCAGCCCAACCGTAACCGTCTGCTGTGGCTGGATTCGACTGTAGATGGCATGAAAACCGGTTACACCAAGGCCGCTGGCTATTGCCTGGTGTCGTCCGCCAAACGTCCGAATGGCAATAGCGAGCGTCGTCTGGTATCTGTGCTGGTCGGAGCCAAGTCGGAACAGGCCCGGGTGCAGGAAAGCCAGAAACTGCTGAACTGGGGCTTCCTCAACTTTGATACCGTCAAGCTCTACGCCAAGGGTCAGGCGGTGGCCACGCCCAATGTCTGGAAGGGTTCACAAAACCAGGTCAAGCTAGGTTTCAACCACGACGTCTTTATTACGGTTCCCCGTGGCACCGCCAACAAGATGAAGCCGGTGCTGGAGCGCAAGGACCCGTTGGTCGCGCCCATCAACAAGAACAGCCGCGTCGGTACGCTCAAGCTGATGGTCGACGGCAAGCCGATCACTACCTTGCCGGTGCTGGCGCTGGAGCAGGTAGATGAAGCCGGCTTCTTTGGCCGCACCTGGGATTCCATGCGCTTGTGGATGGAATAACCTAGACGCGCCTGCAGGCTGAAGCGGTCGCTTTGGCTTTCAGGCAGTTCTTTGAAAAGCCCTGTGCCAGTTAAGCTGGACAGGGCTGTTGTGTGGCATTCCGCTCAATCCGGAAAGACATTTTCTGCGGCCAGGGAACGCACGACCCGGCAGGGGTTGCCGGCTGCCAGGCTGTCTTCCGGGATGTCGCGCGTGACCACGCTGCCCGCGCCGATGACACAGCGCGCACCAATAGTGACGCCGGGACAAATGATGACACCGCCACCGATCCAGCAGTCAGCACCGATCTGCACTGGCTGACCCGATTCCAGTCCGCTCCGGCGCTGGGCAGCCGACAGCGGATGGCTGGCTGTGTAGATCTGAACTGCGGGACCAAACAGCGTGCGGTCGCCAATCTCAACCAAGGCTACATCCAGTACGGTGCAATTGAAGTTGAAATACACATTGCGTCCAAGCCGGATATTGGGGCCGTAATCGCAGTAAAAAGGCGGCTCGATCCAGGCATCGGTTGCATAACCGAGCAACTCGGCCAGGAGCTGAGCGCGCACGTCCTCATCCTCGCCAAAGGTGTCATTCAACCGCCGCAATAGCTGGCGAGCACGCGTTCTGGCTGCGACCAATTCAGGGTCGCAGCCATCGTATAAGGCCCCGCCCAGCATTTTTTCTCTTTCAGTGACCATGGTTTCTCCAGTGATTCCGACTCCAACAACAGCGAGAACTGCTGCTGGCACTGTCGCAGTGCACTCTGTCAAGACGCTGTGCATCTTGATGCGGCGCAGAGGCCGGCGCTGTGGCTGATGGGCGTGCCACAATGGACCAACTCGTTGCCCGGAGCTGGAGATGCATGATTCGCTGGTCTACCTGAATGGTCATTACCTACCCTTGTCCGACGCCAACATTCCGGTGTTGGACCGGGGTTTCATTTTTGGCGACGGTATCTACGATGTGCTGCCGCTGTACCAAGGCCGGCCTTTTCGCGCGTTAGACCATCTGGCCCGACTGGCACGCAGCTTGGCGGCCATTGGCATTGCCAATCCACATACAGCGGAAGAATGGTTGGACTGCATGGCACCCGTCGCCCGTGCCCAACCGCAAGCCGCTCAACTGTTATATGTCCAAGTCACGCGTGGGGTAGCGCCACGTGCCCATGCCTTTCCTTCGGACGCGGTGTCCCCAACGGTGTTCGTCATGAGCCTGGCACTGGTTCTGCCGTCAGCCCAGGTACTGGAACAGGGGGTGGCCTGTGTGTCGATGGAGGACGCGCGTTGGCTGCATTGCGACATCAAGTCGACCTCGCTACTGGGCAATGTGCTGGCGGCCCAGCATGCTGCCAGCCACGCGGCCACGGAAGTGCTGCAGTTTCGTGGAGACTATCTGACCGAAGGCGCAGCGTCCAATGTCTGGCTGGTCAAGGATGGCAGGCTGCTGGCACCGCCGCGCGACAACCTGATCCTCGAAGGCATTCGCTATGGCTTGCTGGAAGAGCTTTGCGCCGCTCTCGGCATTCCCTTTTCCGCCCGCCGCCTGACGCGCGAAGATGTGGCCAGCGCCGATGAGATCCTGCTGAGTTCGGCTAGCAAGGAAGTGCTGCCGGTCACCCGGCTCAATGATGCGCCCGTCGGCACAGGCCGTCCCGGTCCGGTGTTTGCGCGCTTATATGAGGCTTATCAGGAAGCCAAGCAGGCAGCGGTGGCCAGCCAACCGCCACTGTAGTCGATCTGCCTCGCCCGGGTCTCTGCCGTAAAATGGAGCTAGGCTAGGCAAGCACGCGCTGGCCGCTTTTTCATTTATTCCCTGTGTAACCGGATACCGCCATGTCTGAACCCGATAACCGTGACAGTCTGATCGAATATCCCTGTGCCTTCCCCATTAAGGTCATGGGCGTGCTGCAGGACGACTTTGCTCAGACCATCGCTGCCGTGGTGCAGCAGTTCGACCCTGCGTTCGCGCCGGACACCATGGAAATGCGCCCTTCGTCCAAGGGTACTTATCTGTCCTTGACCGTGAATCCCCATGTCACCAGCCGCGAACAGCTCGACGACCTGTACCGAGCCTTGAGCGGCCACCCCATGGTCAAGATGGTGCTGTAAGCACGAAACCCTTCCTTGCTGCCCTCCACACCTGTCATGTCTACCGACATTCTGCTACCCCAGTCGCTGGCCGAACCGCTGATCCTAACGCGTGGCTGCGAACCATACGAGGTCACCTACGCGGCCATGCGCGCCTTCACCGATGAGCGCACGGCCGCGACGCCGGATGCGCTCTGGATCGTTGAGCATCCGCCGGTATTCACTTTGGGACTGGGCGCAGACAGCAGTCATGTGCTGGCGCCGGGCGACATTCCGGTGGTCCAGACCGACCGTGGTGGGGAAGTGACCTATCACGGACCTGGGCAGGCCGTGATCTACCTGCTGATGGATTTGCGCCGACGTCAGGGACAGGGTCGGCTGTTCGCCCGCGAATTCGTGCGCCTCATCGAGCAGGCAGTGATCGATGCCCTGGGCGCGTATAATCTGATAGGTCAGCGCCAGCCAGGTGCGCCCGGTATCTATATGACTGCAGGACCCTGGGAAGGTGCAAAAATTGCTGCGTTAGGTCTGAAGGTAAAAGCCAATGGTTGCACCTACCATGGCGTGGCCCTGAATGTGGCCGTTGACCTAGATGCCTTTTCTCGCATCCACCCCTGCGGCTACGAAGGCCTGGCCACCGTGGACATGCGCACACTAGGCGTCAGCGCCTCGCTAACAAGCGTGCAGCAAGCCCTGGCCAGGAAACTGATTGACCGACTAAAAGGATAAGCGCCTGCGGGCAGCGTCATCCGGCGCTGGCCCAGCGCATTGCACACCATGCCAACACCCCAAAACGACGTCCCTCTCACCCGTCGCGACCCCAGCATCAAGCAAAAAGGTGCCGACAAAACCGCGCGCATTCCGATCAAGATCGTGCGCGCAGAAAAGCTTTCCAAGCCAGATTGGATCCGGGTCAAGGCCGCTTCACCCACCACCCGCTTCTATGAAATCAAGGACATCCTGCGTGCTAACAAGCTGGTAACGGTATGCGAGGAAGCCTCCTGCCCGAACATCGGTGAATGTTTCGGCAAGGGCACTGCCACCTTCATGATCATGGGTGACAAGTGCACCCGACGCTGCCCCTTCTGCGACGTCGGCCACGGCCGACCCGACCCGCTGGACGTGGATGAACCGGTCAACCTAGCGAAAACCATTGCTGCCCTGCGCCTGAACTATGTCGTCATCACCTCGGTGGACCGGGATGATTTGCGCGACGGTGGTGCCGGCCATTTTGTCGAGTGCATCCGCGAAGTGCGGGCGCGCTCGCCCCAGACCACCATCGAAATCCTAACGCCGGACTTCCGTGGTCGCATGGACCGGGCCCTGGAAATTCTGATGGCAGCGCCGCCGGATGTGATGAACCACAATCTAGAAACCGCGCCACGCCTGTATCGTCAGGCCCGCCCCGGCTCGGACTATCAGTACTCCTTAAGCCTGTTGCAGCGTTTCAAAGAACATCATCCAGAGGTGCCGACCAAGTCAGGCCTGATGGTGGGGCTGGGTGAAACCGATGAAGAAATCCTGAAAGTCATGCGTGATTTGCGTGCCCATGGCGTCACCATGCTGACTATCGGTCAATATCTGATGCCTTCAGGCGACCATCTGCCGGTGCTGCGCTATGTGCATCCCGACACGTTCAAGATGTTCGAACAGGCCGCCTACCAGATGGGCTTTGTGCATGCCGCCGTCGGCCCGATGGTGCGCTCCAGCTACCATGCCGATCAGCAGGCGCATGGCGCAGGCGTGGGACTCAAGGTATCCTGATCCACCGAGTGCTGATGCAACCCTAGGCTGCGCTCTGCCTGAACTACTCTTGACCGCCGGGGCCCTGCTCTAACGCAGAACAGGCCCGGCGGTTTTTTTGACTTATTTGATCACCCAACTGGCTACGAACAGAGCCAAGCCGACATTGATGGCGACATTGATGTGTGGCACCTTGCGCCCGAAGGGATGGAGCGCGTTGACCACGGCCCATCCGCCCCAGATCAGTAGCCCACCACCACCGTGCAAGTAATGAGCGCGGGTCGTGCCACCTAGCAGTTCGAACAAGCTATTGAAGGCAAAAAACAGGCACAGCGCTGTCAGGGCGAAGCGAACTTCCTTCTTGTTGAGGAAGTCGGTCAGGGAGTTATTGGAAGGCATGGAGCGGTCGCTTGAAGTCGGTGAAAAGAGGCTGGCGACAAGAAGAGCTGTCGTGGGTCAAGTGTAGCGCACTCTTGCTCTAGGCAAGTTTGCTTGTGGTGTGCCGTCTATCGCACTCCGGCCCAGAAAACAGGCACCCTGCGGGAAAACAAAAAAAGAATGCCGAAGCCGGGGCCGCGACACTCAAAAGACAACCAACCAAACAGTAGAAAAGAGACAGTTGCCGGGCCAGGCCCGGCGAGTAGTTCAGGACACGCTGCGCTACAACGACATCAACCGACTTTGTAGTTGGCAGCCTCCTCGGAACCCTTGGTCGCGTTCCCGTCGCTATAGGAATGGGCACCTACGCCCGCCATTTTGCCGCCCTGGACGATCAGATACTCGTCACGGATGGGGCGGCCTTCAAAGTAGCACTCCAGGATTTCACGGGTGCCAGCGGCGTAGCGCGTCTGCGCCGTCAGGCT
>JBBSSV010000058.1:0-9046 GCA_038241705.1 Burkholderiales bacterium
ACAAGCCACAACCAACACTGAGCATGAGCTTATTATCTTGCCAGTCGTGCAATTTTTCACCAAGAGTTACTTTTTGTAAACTTATTTCTTGGCTATGTTAAATTACCGAGAAGCCGAATGCGGATGGAGCAGTCTTTACCACCTCGCAGGTTGATTGATGGGTGGTTCTTTGTCGCAGAGAGACAGATCGTGTACGGATAAAGTGGCTTGATTAGGGCTCAAGCAGTCTTTTTATAGCAAGTCGAGCCTAAGTTGCTGCCAACCTTCCAGTCCTAGTTGCCGCATGCGCTCGATGTTGCGCTGATAGATGCCGTCAGCATCGGGGAAGTGCTCGAGTACCGCCTCAATGCTCTTTTCGCGCAGGAGGTGCAGGATGGGGAAGGGCGCGCGGTTGGTGTAATTTTCAATCGCGTCGACGTCGCTGTCGGCGAATTGATATGCAGGATGGAAACTTGCAATCTGGATTTCTCCTTCCAGGTCCAATCGGCGCACAAGGCGTTCTGCGGTGTCCAGAAAGTCATTGTGCGCGTAGAAATCCTGCATCACCCACGGATGGATCAGTAAGGTCGTGTCGATTTCTTCGGGCGCCGTCGCCTGGAGCCGTAGTAACTCCAATTCGAGTTCCTGGCGCAAGGTGCTGGCCGTTTCTGCAGAGCTAACGACGTAGCGGATCTGGTGTTTGACATGCACTGCCTTGGCAAAGGGGCATAGGTTCAAGCCGATTACGGCTTTTTCTAGCCACTGCTGAGTTAGGGCGATAACTTTAGAAGATTCCATTGGGAGGATACGATCACGGTTGAACGGGCGTCGAAAGAAGTCCACAACTCATGCAACGGTAAAATCAAAGAAGATGAAGAAAAAAGTAGCACTCTCACTCTGGTGGCGCCTGCACCAGAATCAGAAGCTTGCCGTATTGCACGCGTTGCCCGGCGCGAATCTTGCACGTCTTGCGCAGTTCCTTCTTGCCGTCCACCCGAACTTGGCCACTGGCGACCAATAACTTACCGCTGCCGCCGCTATCGCATATGCCAACAAGCTTGAGCAATTGGTTTAGCTCAACATGGTTATGCTGCAAAATAAATTCAAGCTCTTGCATGAAAGTGGACTATGAAATAGGCAATTGTTAAAGGGGCGCACGATAACATATTGCGCGCACTCCAGGAAAAGCTCCTAAGTTCTGATGAGTAAAAAGTCCGCGCAGGCAAGATAATTCGAGTATCCCTCGCTTCTGCTTCCCCTACAATAACGGGCGCTTTATTAGTCTATAACGCAGCAGTCAAACAGCCTCTTGCTGGAATGGCTGTCTGGATTCTGGGCCGCCTTTTTATCTGTCTTTTGCTGGAATCTTTCATGCTTTTGCCTCGCACCCTGGTCCTGGCCAGTCTTTGCTGTGCCTTCCTCTCGATTTCCCCTCCTGCCTCCGCTCGCCAGATATCTTGGTGGGACGAGTTGGTGCGACTGTATCAGTCACAGATCGATACTGCGCCGGCAACCGCCCAGATCGAAACCGGCTTTTCGCCAGAGGGCAGCGCTGAGCGTCTGGTGGTCAAGGCTATCAATGCCTCCAATCAGCGCCTGCGAGTTGCAGCCTATGTATTCACGTCACCGACGGTCGTGCGCGCGTTGGTCGATGCTAAGCAGCGTGGCGTGGATGTGCAAGTGGTGGTTGACAGAAGCAGCCCTAAGGCCAAGACCAGCGCTTCGGCTCTGAACCTGTTGGTCAACGCGGGCATACCGGTGCGGGTGAATGAAAAATATGCCATTTTCCATGATAAATACATGGTGGTTGACCAACAGCATCTACAGACGGGCTCTTTCAATTACAGCCGGGCGGCCGCCAAGTCCAACAGCGAAAACGTGATCGTCATCTGGCACAATCCCGAACTTGCCGCGACCTACGAGCGGAAATGGAGCGAGCGCTTTGCCGAGTCACGCAACTACCGGCGTAGCTATTAGAGCAGCGTTCAAGCCTTTGGTGGACAAGGTAGAATCTAAGGTTGCTTTCCTTGCGACCCATATGCTGCATGAAGCCGGAGCGCGTAATCTGTTAGCGATGGCGGCACCGAATGCTGGCCCAATTTTTTGAGTTGGGAAATGCATTTCAAGCGAGCAAGGAAGGGCTCAATTCATGAATGGAGAGATTAAGATGGAATTAACCGTGTATCTGGCTGGTGAGATCCATTCGCCATGGCGCCAGGAAATCCAAAACAAGGCACGCGAAAGGAATCTTCCGCTGAAATTCGTCGCCCCTCATACTACGCATGAGCGCTCTGACGATATTGGCGAAGCCGTATTAGGCAAGCAGCCAGGCAACTATTACCGGGATGAAGCTGCGTCCAGCATCAACAACTTGCGCACGCAGGTACTGATGCAGAAAGCCGATGTGGTCGTGGCTCTGTTCGGCGAGCAGTATAAGCAATGGAACACGGCCATGGACGCTAGCACGGCGGTGGCTTTGAACAAGCCTCTGATTTTGGTGCGCCCGGAAGCCTTCATCCATCCGCTGAAAGAACTGTCCAACCGTGCCAATGTCACAGTCGAGTCGGTGGACCAAGTGATCGATATTCTGGCGTACATCTTCGAGTAAGCCAGCCCAGTTGCTGCCGTTTTGCTTTCTCTGCGAAGCATAAAAAAAACCGCAAGCCTCAAGTGCTTGCGGTTTTTTTATGGGTGCAAACGGTGCGAGGGCAGTTGCCTACCAGCCCCGGCTGAGCAAGAGCTCACTTTGCCCAAGAGTCGCGCAAGGTTACCGTACGGTTAAATATCGGTTGCCCCGGCTTGGAATCGACGCGATCTGCCACGAAGTAGCCGTGACGCTCAAACTGGAACTTGTCATCTGCCTCAGCTTCGGCCAGGCTGGGTTCAAGGTAGGCGGTGACAGTTTCCTTGGAATGAGGGTTGAGTAACTGTTTGAAGTCCTTGCCGCCAGAGTCGGGCGTTTCATCGGTGAACAGGCGGTCATATAAGCGCACATGCGCCTGCAGCGCATGGACTGCGCTGACCCAGTGCAGGTTGCCCTTGACCTTGTAGTTGGCGCTACCCTCTGTACCGCTTTTGCTGTCCGCAAAATAGTTGGCGTGGACGGCAATCACCCGTCCCGATGCATCTTTTTCAAAGCCTGTGCATTCGATCACATAGCCGTACCGCAGGCGTACCCGGCTGCCCGGCTTGTCGCCAGTCGGTGGAGCAAGTCGGAAGTAACCCTTGCTCGGCACTTCCATGAAGTCCTCTTCTTCTATCCACAGTTCGCGGCTGATCGGGAAATGGCGGCTGCCACGGTCAGGATGATGCGGGTGCACAGGCGCTGTGCAGTCCACTGTTTCGTTTTCAGGAAAATTGTCGAGAATGAGCTTCAAAGGCTTGAGCACGGCAATCGCCCGCGGTGCCTTGGGGTCCAGGTCATCGCGTAAGGCCGCTTCCAGCGTCCCCATGTCGATCCAGCTATCGGCCTTGGTCACTCCAATGCGCTCGGCAAACAGTTGAATAGACTCAGGTGTGAAGCCGCGGCGGCGGATACCGACGATGGTTGGCAGGCGCGGGTCATCCCAGCCGTCCACGATTTTTTCTTCCACCAGTTGCAGAAGTTTACGCTTGCTGGTGACGGCGTAGGTTAAGTTAAGCCGAGCAAACTCATATTGATGGGGCAGTGGAGGCTGAAAGAAGCCGCCTTCGGCCAGTCGCTCCAAGGCCCAGTCATAAAAAGGGCGATGGTCCTGAAACTCCAGCGTACAAAAAGAGTGGGTGATCTGCTCAATCGCATCTTCCAGTGGATGAGCATAGTCGTACATCGGATAGATGCACCATTTGTCGCCGGTACGGTGATGATGTGCGTGGCGAATGCGGTAGATGGCCGGGTCGCGCATGTTCATGTTGGGCGAAGCCATATCGATTTTGGCGCGCAGCACGTGCGCGCCATCTTCGAATTCGCCTGCCTTCATGCGCCGAAACAGGTCCAGTGATTCTTCTGCTGGGCGCTCGCGGAAAGGGGAGTTCTTGCCGGGTTCGGCGTAGCTGCCGCGATTGTCCGCCATGTTCTCTGCGCTCTGGCTGTCGACATAGGCGTGTCCGGCAGTCACTAGGTACTCGGCCATGGCATAAAACTGGCCAAAGTAATCGCTGGCAAAGTACAGATGCTCCTGGCCTTCGTGATGCCAGTCAAAGCCCAACCACTGGACGCTGTCGATGATGCTGTCGACGTATTCCTGCTCTTCTTTAGTGGGATTAGTGTCGTCAAAGCGCAGATGGCAGCGTCCGTCATAATCGCGCGCCATGCCAAAGTTCAGGCAGATGGCCTTGGCGTGGCCGATGTGCAGATAACCATTTGGCTCGGGAGGAAAGCGGGTAATCACCAGTGGCAGCGGCTCGCCCCGGGCATCCGTGCGTCCGGCATGTTTACCGCTGGCAAGGTCTTGATCAATGATGCTGCGCAGGAAGTTGGATGGAGCGGGCGCGACCGCATTCTTGTCTGGAGTGCTCATATAGTGTCTGTGCAGGCGTATTAGAGAAAGTTGCAGTCATTCTACCGTAGCCGCCTTGCCTTCTTGCTCTGCATCACTAGAGGTACAACTCTTGTTTTAAAGACCCTATTTTCATTGTCGTTTTAGTGGATTGTTGCATTTAAAAGGCTTATTATAAAACTGCATTACGCGACCAATGATGTATGCACGTCGTTTTTCACCTTTAAAAACAGGAGAAGCACATGAGCGCTACAGAAAAATGGGAACATCTGCAATATCCGGCAACACTGGTATTTGACAGTAAGAGCACTCTGAGTGCAAAGGAAGTCGAAAATCTCAAAGAGAAAGACCAGAGCCGCCGTCTGCAGTTTGTGGACGCCTCTGAAGAGGGGTTTGATGCTGAAGAATACGGCCTATCGGACGCTGAGGCGCATGATGGACTGCATCTGCGAGATGCGGCTGGAAACACAGTGGCCGGCACGGATGCGCTGGAGGCCGCCAGTGAGGCGGTCGGAGCAGGGAGCTTCTTCCGCTTTGGTCGAGGGCCCGGCATGCGCAGTGGCGTCCCCTATGGTTCTTACAAGGTTCTTTGAGCTAAAATCTGCGTAATGGCGGTTTGACGGCCTTCGCTGCTGCCTACCGCCACATACCAAGGCCACACGCCACGGGTAAAGCTATCTGGTTCTGAATAGAGCACGTTGGGTAGTATCTCTGCTTACGCTGGTGCGCGCTTTGCCGCTCGCCAGCCTCATTTTTTCCTTGCTTTTCCTTCATTTTTTCAAGTCGCTTCCCGCTTTCCGTTAGAAAGGGAGGAGCGTCTTATCACGTATAATCAAAGCATTATTTTTCTATTTCCTTACCTTTGCCGAACATGAAATCGTCTGAATTGCGTGAAAAATTTCTCAAGTTTTTCGAGTCCAAAGGCCATGCCATCGTGCGCTCCTCCAGTCTAGTGCCCGGCAATGACCCGACCTTGTTGTTCACCAATTCCGGCATGGTGCAGTTCAAGGATGCCTTTTTAGGTCAGGAAGAGCGCAGCTATACCCGTGCTACGTCCTCTCAGCGCAGTCTGCGCGCCGGCGGCAAGCACAACGACCTGGAAAACGTAGGCTATACGGCTCGGCATCATACCTTTTTCGAGATGTTGGGCAACTTTTCCTTCGGGGATTATTTCAAGCAGGAAGCTATTCGCTACGCTTGGGAACTGCTGACCACGGTCTATCACCTGCCGCCGGAAAAGCTGTGGGTGACGGTCTATCAGGAAGATGACGAAGCCTACGATATTTGGCAAAACGACATCGGCGTGCCGTCTGAGCGCATTGTGCGCATCGGCGACAACAAGGGCGGACGCTACGCCTCGGACAACTTCTGGCAGATGGCTGACACCGGTCCGTGCGGTCCTTGTTCTGAAATCTTCTACGACCACGGCCCGGATGTATGGGGCGGCCCCCCTGGCAGCGCCGAGGAAGACGGTGACCGTTTCATCGAAGTCTGGAACCTGGTCTTCATGCAATACAACCGCGATGAACAGGGCGTGATGCACCCCTTGCCACGTCCTTGCGTCGATACCGGCATGGGTATGGAGCGTATCGCGGCCGTGTTGCAGGGTGTGCATTCCAACTATGAAATCGATCTGTTCCAGGCGCTGATCAAGGCAGCTGCTCGCGAAACCGGTTGCACCGATCTGGACGACAATTCGCTAAAAGTGATTGCCGACCATATCCGCGCCTGCGCCTTCCTCGTGGTTGATGGCATCATCCCCGGCAATGAAGGACGAGGCTACGTATTGCGGCGCATCATTCGCCGGGCCTTGCGTCATGGCCACAAGCTGGGACAGAAGCAGCCATTCTTTCACTTGCTGGTCAAGGATCTGGTCAAGGAAATGGGCGATGCCTATCCTGAACTGGCCGAGGCTGCGCCTCGGGTTGAGCAAATCCTCAAGCAGGAAGAGGAGCGCTTTGGCGAAACCTTGGAAAACGGCATGAAGATCCTGGAGTCCGCGCTAGCCAAGGACGTGACCCATCTGGACGGCAAGACTGCTTTTACCTTATATGACACCTATGGTTTTCCGCTGGACCTGACTGCTGACATCTGCCGCGAACGCAATGTCTCGCTGGACGAAGCCGGCTTTGAAGCAGCCATGGCCCATCAGAGAACGACCGCCCGCGCCGCCGGCAAATTTGACGCTGCCACCTCGGTTAACTACAGCGGCGACAAGACCACATTCCTGGGTTATGACACGCTTGCCCAAGACGGCAAGATCGTTGCCTTGTATGTGGATGGCACCTCGGTTCAGGCGGTGGAGGCGGGGCAAACTGCCTTGGTGGTCCTGGATCGTACGCCTTTCTATGCCGAGTCAGGTGGTCAAGCCGGTGATTCGGGTCTGCTGGAATTGGCGACTGCCAATTTTCAGGTTGAAGATACGCAAAAAATCCAGGCTGAAGTAGTGGGACACCATGGCAAGCTCAACAGCGGCAGTCTGACTGTCGGCGATACTGTGACGGCCAAGGTAAACGCCAGTCTGCGGGCGCAAACCATGCGTAACCATTCCGCTACCCATTTGCTGCATCACGCCTTGCGTCTGGTCCTGGGCGGCCACGTGGCTCAGCGCGGCTCATTGGTGGACGCCGTTAGAACCCGCTTTGACTTCAGTCATCATGCTGCCCTGACCGAAGATCAAATCCGGCGCGTGGAAGCCTTGGTCAATCATGAAATCCTGGAAAACGTCGCCACTGAATCTCAATTGATGCCTTACAACGACGCCCTGAATTACGGTGCCCTGGCCCTGTTTGGTGAAAAATACGGCGACCAAGTCAGGGTACTAGGCATCGGTAGCTCAAAAGAATTGTGCGGTGGCACCCATGTGCACCGCACCGGCGACATCGGCTTGTTCAAAATTATTTCTGAAGGCGGCGTAGCAGCGGGTATTCGTCGGGTGGAAGCAGTAACGGGCGAGCATGCGCTGGCCTTGCTGCAATCTTTGAGCAAGCGTGTCAACCAGGCAGCCGCCGCGCTGAAGGCGCCGCCGGAGGAGTTACCCCAGCGTATTGGGCAGATGCAGGAACAGATGCGTAGCCTGGAGCGAGAATTGGCGACCTTGAAAGCCAAAATGGCTTCCAGCCAGGGGGATCAACTGATCACCCAGGCCGTCGAGATCAACGGTATTCAGGTGCTGGCAGCAAGCGTCAATGGCGTGGATGCGGCTGGCTTGCGTAACACGCTCGACAAGCTGAAAGACAAGCTGAAAACGGCAGCCATCGTGCTGGCGGCGGTCAACAACGACCGGGTTAGCCTGATTGCGGGAGTCACGGCAGATGCCACGACCCGAATCAAGGCGGGAGAACTGGTGAATTTTGTGGCCCAGCAAATCGGCGGCAAGGGCGGCGGTCGTGCCGACATGGCACAGGCCGGCGGTTGCGAGCCTGCCAAGTTGCCCGCCGCCTTGGAAAGCGTTACTGAATGGGTGCGCGAGCGCGCTTAAAGGTTGGTCTGGGCACATGCCTGCGACTGGAGTGTGTCAACGCCAGACTTACTAAGCGTTGTCATCAGGGTATGACGCATTCAGGCGTTCGGGATGAGTCACCCACCTTGCGGTAGAATCCATTGAGTCGAGGCCACTATCTGCGCGCAGTAAAGCTGCATACAGGTACAAGTGCCTTGTGCTGAATTGAGGAAAGCAGTCCATGAATTTCGATCAGGAAGTGGATGCGCGCGGGCTGAATTGCCCGCTGCCCATTTTGAAAGCCAAAAAAGCCTTGTCAGCTATGGAGAGTGGCCAAGTGCTGCGCGTGTTTGCCACCGACCCTGGGTCGGTGCGAGATTTTCAGGCCTTTGCCAAACAAACTGGCAACACTTTGCTAGCGCATGAAGAAGCAAATGCTGAGTTCACGTTTTTCATGCAGCGCAAGTAACCAAAGACGCAACGGAAAACGCGATCGCCTTTGCTGGGGGTGACAGGCTAAGCTGATGCACAAAGCGATAGGCACGCCTAGAGGAAGCATCCAGTCTGCGCCAAAGCGCGCTGCTGATTTATGGTCGAATCGGCGGAAATAGCAAGGGCAGCAGGGCAGCGCTGGACGCCTCTATTTTTTATATAATCGCGCCTGGCTGCAGGTGTACGTTCAATTTTCTTAGAGGCAGAGTGATGAAAGTGCTGGTGGCTGTCAAACGTGTAGTCGACTTCAACGTCAAGGTGCGCGTCAAGTCCGATGGTTCGGGTGTGGATGTGGACAACGTCAAGATGTCCATGAACCCCTTTGACGAAATTGCTGTGGAAGAAGCGGTGCGCCTGAAGGAAGCCGGCCTCGCCACTGAAGTGGTGGCCGTCTCTTGTGGTACCAGCCAGTCTCAGGATGTATTGCGCAATGCCATGGCCATTGGCGCCGATCGTTCCGTCCTGGTAGAAACCGATGTGGCATTGCAGCCACTGGCAGTAGCCAAACTTCTGCAGGCAGTCGCACAAAAAGAAGCGCCGCAACTGATCATTCTGGGCAAGCAGGCTATTGACGATGACTGCACCCAGACAGGGCAGATGCTGGCGGCTTTGCTGGATTGGCCTCAAGCTCCCTTCGCCTCAAAAGTGGTGGTTG
>JBBSSV010000059.1:0-8894 GCA_038241705.1 Burkholderiales bacterium
GGTGGTACTGGCGGTGGTGGTACTGGCGGTGGTGGTACTGGCGGTGGTGGTACTGGCGGTGGTGGTACTGGCGGTGGTGGTACTGGCGGTGGTGGTACTGGCGGTGGTGGTACTGGCGATGGTGGTGCAATGGATTCTAGCTTTTCATGTGCCGAAGGCTCGGGCTTCGAATGCAGTGGCAGCAAACTAGGTTCCGACAATGGCAACATCCTGACTGAATCAGGTGTATACGCTTATGGTGTTTCTACTAATGACCTGCAAACGCCGATTACCAATTCTGGCAGTGCTCATGGTTTGGGATTACCCGGCACTGACGAGCAAGCTAAGGCTGAGGTGGAAGTGCGCTTGTCAAAATCGGATGCTGGAGTTGTCACCAATGCGGGCCTTTTTCTGAACAACTTGGGGCTTTCCTGGGACGCAATCACAGAACGCCCACCCATCATCGAAACTTTCCTGGCAGAGCAGCAGGGTCGTATCGTTCTTAAGTCAGATGGTTCCGTTTCAATCCAACCCCTGCCTCCGAGTTCCGATCTGGATTTTTATAATTTTGGAAAAGTCATAAATAGTGTTCCAGTACGCTGGAACGCAACACAGGAAAATTACGCTAACAATGTCTATTTCCCTCGTACAAACCCTTCGCGCTGCCCCGACACCATAGAATGTCCCGATGTAGAAACTAAAGGAGTCGAGGATAAGGGGCGTGGCAACTGGCGCTCCTCTACCGGCACGAAGCCAGATCTGAGTGAAGCCAAACGCTGGCACTCAGATGGTGACTTGCATGCCGGGAATGCTGATCCTGCCTTTCCAGGTGCAGTGAACTTGGGCAATGGCCGCTATTCCTTGCCGATGGCCGGTGACAATGCCACGAATCCAGAGGATGGCTTGGGGACGCCATACCCTGGCTTCAAGGGCTATCGTAACTTTGTCAACCGCAGCTTCCAATACGTCAACCTGAGCGCCTGGGAAACACAGGATACTATTGAGATTGTTGAGTACACAGATGGCACTGAGGAATGCAAGCAGCAAGAAGGCAAGTGCGTAGAGCACAATAAGATGCGACGCGGTATGGTGGCATTTGGTGATGTAACTGCCACTATGCCAACCAACGGAACGGCAACTTACGTTGGCCGTGCTTATGGCTGGTATGCCAACGGAAATCTCGCCACTCCAAACAATGACGTCGACGCCCTCCAAGGAGATATTACGGTCAGCGTTGATTTCAATACAGGCACCGTGACCGTAGCATTGCCCGACGTTCGCAACTGGACTGATGGAGTTCCAAAGATTCCAGAAGTCAACCTGAATGCCATCCTGAGCCGTAGCAGTGTGTTTTCTAATCTAGCTAATTACGCTACGGGGACTTTTACTAGCGCTAGAGGTTTAGCGGGAGGCATGAGCGTACGTTATTTTGGCCAAGATGCTGCGGAAATGGGCGGCACTTTCACCATGACCGATTCCACCGGAAAAACGGCTGTGGCTGGTTTCATCGCCCGCAAACAGAAACAGTAAGCTGACTCAACCTCAACATGACTCCATACTTCATGTTGAGGCATCTCTGTACAAAGCAGTTATTTAAAAACGGCAACCGTCAGTCATGACGGATGCCGTTTTTTTATCGCGATTGCACTTTAGCAACTCGTAAAAATCTCTATTACCTACAGCCGTACCGGCACTTTCAATTCACGCCTGACCTGCGCCGTGATCTCATACGAACGCAAGCGCGCCTCATGATCATAAATTTGTGACGTAATCATCAATTCATCTGCCTCGGTTTGGGCGATGAATTCTTCCAGTTCGCGCCCAATCGTCTCTGGTGAACCAATGGCTGAACAGGCGAGAGTATGCGCAAGCACAGCCTGCTCAGCCGGCGACAGACGGCTCTCGTAATCTTTGATAGGCGGTTGCAGGCAGCGTGGCCGGCCGTGGCGCAGGTCGACAAAAGCTTGCTGCATGGAGGACGCCAGCAAGCGGGCCTCGTCATCGGTATCAGCCGCAAACACATTAAAGCCCAACATCACATGCGGCTTTTTCATTTGGGCCGACGGCTTGAATCGCGCACGATACACGGCAATCGCCTGCATCATCTGCGCAGGAGCGAAATGCGAAGCAAAGGCATAGGGCAAGCCCAACTCTGCTGCCAATTGCGCACCAAAGAGGCTGGAGCCCAGAATCCATACCGGCACGTCCAGCCCGGCACCTGGCACCGCTTGCACCTTCTGTCCGGCAGCCGTCGGTTCAAAATAGTCCATTAACTCGATGACGTCCTGCGGAAACTGCTCCGGACCCGCAGCCATGCTACGACGCAGGGCGCGCGCCGTGGCTTCATCCGATCCGGGCGCGCGCCCCAAGCCCAGGTCTATGCGTCCCGGAAACAGCGAAGCTAGGGTGCCGAATTGCTCGGCGATGACCAAGGGGGAGTGATTGGGCAACATGATGCCGCCAGCACCTACGCGGATGCTGGAAGTGCCGGCGGCGACATGAGCAATGACGACCGAGGTCGCCGCACTGGCGATGCCCGGCATGCTGTGATGCTCGGCCAACCAGAAACGTTGATAGTCACAGCGCTCGGCGTGCTGCGCCAAGTCGCGGGCATGGTGAAAGGATTGGGCGGCTTCGCCCCCTTCAAGGATGGGACAAAGATCCAGAACGGAAAAAGGAATCATGATGGTCGCTGCCTCTTGCACAGTAAGTGGGATGTGCGAGCGGGGTTGCCGACTACGCAGGGCTCAAGGCTGACTATACCTGCTCTGCGGTTTTCGGGCATATGCCCTTCCCATTTTGAAAACTATGCCTGCGATCAGGACTCTGCTTCATCACCGCTTGGTTTGCGCGAGGCCAGCATCTTGTCGATGCGCATCCCGTCCAGATCGACGATCTCCAGAGACCAGTCACCCCATTCGCAGATATCGCCAGTCTGTGGCAAACGTCCTAGCAGCAAGGCCACCATGCCACTCAAAGTGTTGTAGCGGCCGCGCTCTTCTTCCGGCACGTCCTTCAGGCCCAGCTTGTCTTTGAGTTCGGGAATGGGAATCAGCCCATCCAGCAGCCAGGAACCGTCTTCGCGCTGCACGGCCCAGGCGTCCTCATCATCATTGGTCTTGAATTCGCCCGTAATGGCTTCCATCACGTCCTGCAGCGTGACGATGCCCTGCACGTCGCCGTATTCGTCAATGACAAATGCCAGCTTCATTTCGGAGGACTTGAAGTTTTCCAGTAAGCCAAGGCCGGTCAACAGTTCCGGCACATAGATGGGGGGCTGCAATTGATCGGTCAGGGTCAGTTCCTGCCCACGCAGGCTTTGGGCAAACAGTGCGCGGCCGCTGATCACACCCAGCACTTCCTGCCAGCCGCCACGCACGACCGGATAGCGTGAATGGGTACTGTCTTCAAAACGCTTGAGGTTGTCTTCCAGCGACGCTTCCACATCGAAATACACCACGTCGCTACACGGCACCATGATGGACGCGATCTGGCGGTCGTCCAGTCGGAAGACATTGCGCAGCATCTGGTGTTCCTGCTTTTCGATGATGCCACAGTCTGAACCTTCGGCCAACATCATGTGAATCTCATCCTCGGTCATGGGCTGGCGACCGGAATCCTTGACGCGCGCCAAGCGCAGCACCAATTGGGTCGAACCGGACAACAAGTGCACAAAAGGCTTGACCGCCGCCGCCAGAACCAGCATGGGACGCGCCACGATGCGGGCGATGACTTCAGGACTGAGTTGTCCAAGGCGCTTGGGGACGAGTTCACCCAGCACGATCGAGAAATAAGTGATGCCGACCACTACCAACCCAGTAGAGGTGTAGCTGGCAGCTGTCTCGGCCATGCCTTGCGCTTGCAACCAGATGGCCAACGGAGCGGCCAGCGTGGCTTCTCCGACGATACCGTTAAGAATACTGATCGACGTGATGCCGATCTGGACGGTGGATAAAAATTTGTTGGGGTCGTCTCCCAGCACCAGCGCCGCCTTGGCCGCACGGTCGCCTTCATCTGCCAGCCGTTGCAGCCGTCCCTTGCGGGCTGTGACCAAAGCTATCTCGGACATGGCAAAAATGCCATTGAGAATAACCAAGCCAAATAGCAATGCTATTTCCATTGTCGTGAGCGCCCACGCGCTCTTGTATTGAACATGCCGCCATTCTACAACCTCCCCCTGCAAGATTTGAGAGTTGGCAGCAGAGAAATACCGCGCCCAGCACGGGGGGGGGGAACAAAAGAAGCATCCGGCAAGCTCCTGTTTTAAAAGAACTTCTCCCTATCGTTGTTCTGGTACAGCGCGCCACCCAGTGCGGATGCGCACCTGACAGGCAGACGGCGCAGATGATACCCTTTCAAAAATTTTGCGCGAATCCCGAATTTTCCCCTGACCATTTCTAAAGAGGGAGTCAGCCAAGTGGCTTTTCCTGCAGCACATCCGCTTTCCGCCTCACGTCTTCTTGCCCGCCTGGCCCTGCTCTTTTCGCTCCTTTTTACTGTCGGACTGTCTGCCCAGGCTCAGGCACAATCTGACAGTCCGACGGTTGAAACATCGGCTACGCCTTCCAATCAGGCACTGGCGGACATGCTAGAAGACGAAGCCAGTCGCAAGCAAATCATTGAACAGCTGCGCGCCATGACGCCGGAAGATGAGGCCAAGCAAACGCAAAAGCGTGCTGGGTGGCGCAACGTTCTGGAAGACGAAGCAGGCGAGCCCGGCTGGGCCAGCGAACTGGCCAGCAGTCTGCAGGTATTCGGCACCCGATTGGCGGAAGACGCCGCGCAAACCATGCATGTGCTGCAAGCGCTGTTTCGCGGTGACCCAGTCCCCGGCCAGGAGGGCAACGACTGGACACCGGTGCTACGCAGCTTGTTGACGGCCATCATGATTGTGCTGGCGTCCTATCTGCTATTGCGCCTCATTGCAGCCAAGGGATTTGATCAGCTGAATCGCTGGATCATGCGCGAACGGCGCGGGCCTCGCTCTGAAATACCAGCCGGCGCCGTCCATCCGGTACGCCCCAGTGGCCTGCGCAAGTTGGCAGCCATGACCATGGGTCGCAAACTTATGGGCGTGGTTGGAGCCTTTGTGATTGATGTCGCCGCCACACTGCTCGCGTCCACTGCAGGCTACATCGCCCTGGTTGCATCCCAAGGCATTTCACTGTTTGCGGTGCAGTTCCTGTCCGCTTTTGTAATGATCGAAGTCGTTAAGGCGCTTTCACGCGGTGTGTTTGCCACGCGCTATGAACAGCTGCGCCTATTACCCTTGTCTTCGGCTGAATCGATCTATTGGAATCGCTGGCTGGCGACCGTCATTAACATGACGGGCTATGGTCTGCTGGTCGTGGTGCCCGTGACCCAAGCTATCTTTTTGCCGGCAATCGGCCAGTTGCTGGGGCTGTTCATCATGCTGGGCGTCTATATCTACGCCGTCATCGTTGTCTGGAAAAATCGCAACAAGGTCAGAGCCGGCCTGATTGGCCATGCCACCCATTCCAGCATGCCACTGTTCAGCACCTTGCTACGCGTGCTGGCACATATCTGGCACTGGATCGCCCTGGCCTACTTCACGGTGCTGCTGGTAGTAACCCAGATCGATCAGCGGCAGGCACTGGCTTTCATGATGCGCGCCACAGGCCAGTCCATGGGATCTGTACTTCTGGGAATGCTGCTGGCTGCGGCAGTAACAGCACTGCTAGTGCGCGGCATTCGCCTGCCAGAGGAATGGCGCAAAACGTTGCCGATGTTGGAAGCCCGGCTGAATGCGTATGTGCCCTTTTTCCTCAAGAGTCTGCGGTTGTTAGTCTTGATTTGCGTATCGCTGATTGTGCTCGATGCCTGGCAAGTCGTGAAGCTGCGGAATTGGGTTGAATCCGAAGCCGGCCACAGCTTTCTGGCAACGTTATTCCATGTTGGACTGGTGCTCATGCTCGCCGCATTAATATGGACCGTTCTGGCCAGCATCATCGAACACCGGGTGAACCTGGCCATCACGCCTACCCAGGCCAGCGAACGTAAAAAAACCCTGTTGCTGCTGTTTCGCAGTGCGGCCAGCATCACCATCGTCACCCTCACCGTTCTGATTGTGCTGTCTCAAATTGGGATCGACATCGGGCCCTTGATTGCCGGTGCCGGTGTGGTCGGCCTAGCAGTCGGTTTTGGTGCGCAGAAGCTGGTACAAGACGTCATTACCGGAATTTTCATACAACTGGAAAATGGCATGAACCAGAACGACGTGGTGGAATTGGCTGACCTTTTTGGTACAGTCGAAAAAATCACCATCCGCTCGGTCGTCATCCGCTCGCTCGATGGCGGCTATCACCTGATCCCGTTTTCGACCATCGACAAGCTGACCAACCACACCCGCGACTACGGCTATCATTACGCTGAATACTTAATCGCTCATCGCGAAAACGTGGACGACGCCATCCATCACCTACACCAAGCCTTTGCAGAACTGATGGCAGATCCGATTCTGGCACCGTACGTAATAGAAGATATTTCGATTCCGGGCGTGACCTCACTGAACGAGCGCGGCTTCAACATCCGCGTTTTGATCAAAACTTTGCCCGGATTCCAGTGGGATATCCAGCGCGGCTTCAACCGCTTGGTCAAGCAGCATTTCGACGCCGCCGGCATCGAACTGCCCTACCCGCAAAGCGTGGTGCATTTCGGCCGCGACAAGAATGGCTATGCCGCCCCGGCCGACCTGCGGGCGGTGGAGTCTTTGCAGCATACGTCCGGGCCTGTTCCAGCGCCTGGACAGACTTTGCGGCCCCTGCCCGAAAGTGGCGCCTAAGCTAACGCTGGCGTTTAGTAGTTAGCCAAAGTGCTGCACGCGGTTCTGTCGTATTAACATGAAAAAACGAGAGAAGGCGCAAGATCGCACGAACCCTTTCGCTGGACAGGATTGGCTCTGTTAGTCCATACAACAGTCGGCAAAAGACGGCTCGGCGCAGCCTTCCATGTTAAGTTGGCCCTTGTGAATCATGTGTAGGGTTTGAATGCCAGCCAGGCCATTTTTGGCAGCATGAAAAGACTGAAAACCGAGCATCGGCCAAGCGACGCGTATGATAGTGCAACGGTCTTGCTCGACGATATTGCTGATGTACTTGACTTGCCGAATGACAATCAAGATTTCCTAGTCTCCACTGATCTGATTGATCACTGAGCCGTTGTCACGACTTTTATCCATCGTGACCTCTTCAAGTGAGCCGTTATTTTGCGTATCAAACATGTTGCCTCACGGCTTCTTTTGAGCGTCGATTGGCATATCTAGTTTCGACCTCAAAAAACTTGATGCGACACGACCGTGGCTGGTTCGCTGCGCGACCTTCGAGCGCCGAAGACATCTACAAGATTGTCGCGGAGAACTTCCGCAACGACACCTACCTACGCCGTTTGCTCGCACAGGCGCTACGCATCGTGGACGCCGCAATCGAACCTAAGGAACCCTCATGACGACCCTGACCCCAGACCTGTTGCGCAAGATGGACGCTTGGTGGCGCGCTGCCAACTACCTCACTGTGGGGCAAATCTACCTACACGCAAACCCACTGCTCGAAGAGCCGCTGACGCTGGCACACATCAAGCCGCGCCTACTCGGACATTGGGGCACCACACCCGCTCTGAACCTGCTGTACGTGCACCTGAACCGTCTGATTAAGGACCACGATTTGGACATGATCAATATCATTGGCCCAGGCCACGGCGGACCCGGGCTGGTAGCAAGCACGTACCTGGAAGGCACGTATAGCGAAACGTATCCAGACATCACCCGCGACCGCGAGGGCATGCGCAAGCTGTTTCGACAGTTCTCCTGGCCGGGCGGCATCGCGAGTCATGTGGGGCCAGAAACGCCGGGCTCGATCCACGAAGGCGGAGAGCTGGGCTACTCGCTGGCGCATGCGTATGGCGCGGTATTCGACAATCCCGACCTAATCGTGGCCTGCGTCATCGGAGATGGTGAAGCAGAAACTGGCGCACTGGCGGCGAGCTGGCATTCGAACAAGTTCTTAAACCCCGCGCGCGATGGCGCGGTGCTACCGATCCTGCACCTCAACGGCTTCAAGATCGCCAACCCCACGGTGCTGACGCGCATCAGCCGCGAAGATCTGACGGCACTGCTGCGCGGCTATGGCCACGAACCCTACTTCGTTGTCGGCGACGATCCGATGGCGGTGCACCAGCAACTGGCACAAACGCTGGATACCGCTTTAGCGCAAATCCACGCTATCCAGGCTGCAGCGCGGGCACCGGATGCGCCCACGCCGCCGCCACTTCCACGGTGGCCGGTCATCGTCTTGCAGACGCCCAAGGGTTGGACCGGGCCCAAGGAGGTCGATGGCCTGCAGGTAGAAGGCACGTGGCGTTCACATCAGGTGCCGATCACGAACTTCACCAACACCGATCACATTCGCCAACTTGAAGACTGGATGCGCAGTTATGCGCCGGAAGAACTATTCGACGTCAACGGGCGCTTCCGCGAAGAATTCGCGGACCTAGCACCGACCGGAAAGCGGCGCATGGGCGCTAATCCGCACGCCAATGGCGGCGAGTTGCTAGTGCCGCTGGTCATGCCGGATTTCCGCAAGTTTGCGGTGCCGGTTACGACGCCTGGGGCCACGCTAGGTGAGTCCACGCGCGTGCTGGGCGGCTTTCTGGCCGAGGTGATGCACAGGAATATCGACAACGCCAACTTTCGCCTGTTCGGGCCTGATGAGACCGCCTCCAACCGACTTGGCGCAGTGGTGGAAACCTCCGGCAAGACATGGATGGCCGACATCGACGCGGTCGACGTGAATCTGTCGGCTGACGGTCGGGTGATGGAGGTACTGAGTGAGCACCTGTGCGAGGGCTGGCTCGAAGGCTATCTGCTGACCGGACGCCATGGCCTGTTCTCGTGCTACGAA
>JBBSSV010000060.1:0-8755 GCA_038241705.1 Burkholderiales bacterium
CAGCACAGTGCAATTGGAGCAGGTGCCGTGTGAGCATGCTACTCAAGAGCATCTGTTTGCGCCGCCGCATGATCATGCGCGCGACTATGGAGATCAAAGCGTGCAGGGTAATCACGGCTTGCCGTGATTCTGGAATTTTCTTAATCCATTTCTTTTGTTCAGATTTGTCGGATCACACGCTTTCAATACACATCACGGCGATAGCGGCCCTGCGCCTGCAGGGATAGCTGTAACGTTCGGAATAAACAGCAACAAAATCAAGAAGAAAGCGAGAAGTTGACAAGGAGCATCGCCAGCGCGTTGTGCGCGGCTAGAGGGTGCCGATGCATAGCCGTGCTTCCTGAGGGCCACGCTTCAAGCGCTCTCCTGCCGAGGCAAGGTGGTGCCGCTGATGGCGTTGTTCCACTTTGTCTGGGCCTGATGAATCACAACGCCGAATGCTTTTGCCGGGGCCGGGTGGTCAAAGTAATAGCCCTGGACTTCGTCGAAGCGATAGCGCAGTAGATTCCTGGCCTGGTCTGGGGTTTCTACACCCTGAACGACGACGGTGGCGCTGGAGGCTTTGGCCATGGCCAGCAGGCTTTTCCCCCAAGTGACGTTGCGCGTATCTTCCACTTGCGTACGTGGTGCTTGCTCATGCGGCGGGGGGGCGCCATGAGGAACGCTGGGCATGGCAGGATTGGCATGGTGCAATAGCGACTGGTCGATCTTTAGCAGGCTCAAGGGGAAACGCATCAGGGAAAACAGGTGGGCGTAGCTCGCGCCAAAGTCATCCAGAGCCACCAGCACGCCCATGGCTTGCAAAGAAGCGATGATTTGCAGAGCCTGCTGCGGATTCTGTATCAGCAACTTTTCCTTGATCTCGAGTTCGAGCAGGCATGGATCCATCGCGCTGTCCGCCAGCGCATCAGCGACGTCCGTTAACAAGCGAACGTCGAAGAACTGGCGCGCAGTCAGATTGACGGAGAGTGGAACCGGCGCCAGGCCTTGGCGCTGCCAGCTGGCATTCTGATGGCAGGCGGCCTGAAGCACCCATTTGCCGATTTGCAGGATCAGTCCGCTGGCTTCTGCCAGGTGCAGGAAGTGATGGGGGGTGAGCAAGCCCAGACGGGGGTGTTGCCAGCGCAGCAAAACCTCGGCGCCAGTCAGGCGCTCGCGGTCAGGCGTGTAACGGCCCTGGAAATACAGCAAAAACTCGTCGTCGTCTAGCGCCTTGCGCAGGTCGGCTTCCAGGCTTAACTGCTCCAGGGTTTCTTGATGCACCTGCTCGGAATAGAACTGGTATTTGTTCTTGCCTAATTCCTTGGCGTGGTACATCGCCAGGTCGGCATGCTTGGTCAGACTTTGCTCATCCATGCCATCCTGTGGAAACAAGCTGATGCCGATACTGGTGGTCACCTGGAATTCTTTTCCATGCAGAATGAAAGGGCGGGCCACGGCAGCCAGAATTTTTTCAGCGACCGTCACAACAAAGGCACTGTCCTGAAACTCGGGCAGCAGAATGACGAATTCATCCCCACCTTGCCGGGCAACGGTATCGCTGGCGCGCAAGCAGTCGCGCAGTCGCTGGGTGACTTCCTGCAGCAACTGATCGCCTGCTGCGTGGCCCAACGTGTCGTTAATGTGCTTGAAACGGTCTAGATCCAAGAACAGGACGGCAAACTGATGTTGATAGCGCTGCCCTTGGTGCACGGCTTGTTCCAGTAGCTTGGTGAACAGGCTGCGGTTAGGCAGGCCGGTCAGGACATCGTGGTAAGCCATATGTTCGATACGTTTGGCATGTTCAATCTGGGCTTGCAGGGCGTTCTTGCGGCTTTGAGCCAGCTTATAGCTCATGTAGCCGAGGATGCCAATTAGCAGCAAGCTCATCAAACTGCCGAATGTGGCCCATTGCAGGTAGTTTTTACGCTTGTTCTGGGTAGCGGCCAGTTGTTCATCGCGGGAAAGGCCGGCAATCACGACCAATGGATAGTTGTGCAAGGGACGGGCGCTTACGTAGCGTGTGATGCCATCTTCCTTTAAGGTGATCAGGTTCGATTGCACCATGTGGGCCGCGCGCATGTCTACATCCGGCAGCATGTGATCGAGCTCACCTATAATCCCGGTTTCGGTATTCGAGCCTTGGCGTCGAATGCGGAAGACCCCATCGACTCCCATCAGGCCGAGCAAGCCTTCTTGGCCCAGCTTCTCGGTGCTGTAACTGTTAACGAAATAACTTGCACTCACACGGATCAGGACAATTCCGTCGAACGCCATGTCATTCTCATCCAGTTGCATGCTGAACACCAGTTGCGAGCCACCTAGGTCAGGGTCGGGTCGGGGCTTGCCGATGACGATGTCTTCGGTGAATTGGGCGGCTGCAAAGTAGTCATGGTCCACCACACTTTCGCCTGAGCGATTGCGCGTGCTGACCAGAATCTTGCCGTCCCGATCAGTAATAGCCACCTCAAAGCTCAAGTCTGGCGGCAGCAAGCCTTCACGCTGCAGGCCATACAGCACCGACAGGTTGTTGTTGAGTTCGTAGGAGTGCTTGACGAATTTGAGCGTCTGTTCGATGCCGCTCAGGGTACGCATGATCTGAGCTTCGTAGGTTTCCACGATTTCTTGGCTGGAGACGAGTGCGGCCTTTTCGGCACTGGCACCCTCCACCTTGATCAGATTGAGGGTGGTCCCCCAGATCAGGCCCAGCAGCATTAAGGCGAATAAGGGAAACACCACGACAGGCTCGGTCGCCTTGCCAGACCAGCACTTGACATGGGAAAGATAGGTGGACCAGAGTTGACGTAACCGCATTGCATTTTCTCAGGTAGGCCCGCGTAGCACTTGCACGGGACAGAACTATGCTTTCCTTAAGAGGGCGTCTGTGTACGCGCTCTACACTGAAATCCTAGGAAAGGCAGATTTCAAGTGTAACGAAATTTTATGTTTCCTAGCGGAAATAAATTATCTTTTGGCTTGCGATTTGTAATTCGTTGCATATACGCCTCACCGTCAAGCATTGAGGCTCGTTGAAGGATGAAAATGTCAACTATAAAATCGAACAGAATCGAGCAAACGCTTGATTCAAAAGACCATGTAGTGTGTGTCTGACATAAACTTTATGTATTGTCGAAAAGCAAAATATGCGCAGACACTATGAAAAAAGTAATGGCGTTCCTACACTACTCAATGTTTTGTCAAATGCATTAACAAAGGTCATGGCCGCTTGGTAAGCTAGCAAGATGATTCTAGATCCAGAAAACATCTGCAAGACGGCTACCTGGCACCAATTCTGAGCTAGAGAACGGAAGCATGAGGTTTTCTGGTCTCTTGAGCTACAAGGCTAGCACTGTGCTTCCAGGATAGTGCATCAACCAGCAAGGCTCTTGATTATGCGTATTCGTTCCCGCTTGCTGATGCTGGTTCTGGCGGTATTGATACCAGCTTTCCTAACGGCTGGGTTGGGGATTGCTTACGTTTTTCACTCGGCACAGGAAGATCATCGCAATACCATGCGGGAAATTTCCCGCGCCATGGCACTGGTGCTCGACAAGGAACTGGGGCGGCGCTTGGCGGTGCTGAATACCTTGGCGCAGTCGAAGACGCTGGACGAGGGTGACTTGACTAGCTTTTATGCTCAGGCCCAGCGGGTAGCGCCGACACCGGATACGGCCATACTTCTGCACAACACCGATGGACATATACTTTTCGATACCCGCTCGCCAGGTTTCGAAAATGTCGCCCCTGATCTGGAAGTCATCCAGCTTCTGCGGCGGCAATATGGCCCCGATGCCACTTTCGTTTCGAACCTCTATTTTTCTCCCAGTGGCCAGGCCTACAGCTTTTCGCTGCAAACACCCGTCAAACGCAATGGCCGCGTGATCTATTATCTGCAAATGAGTGTTTTTGCCGATCATTTGCAGGCGCTTTTCGACGAGCAGCGCCTGCCGGCACAATGGTTTGCTAGCATCGTTGACCGCAATGGCGTGGTCGTGGCTCGCAACCACGACCTATCGCGCTATGTCGGCAAAAAAATCGTCGGCCCGCTCTTCGAGCAGATCATTCGCGACCCTGATGGTTTTCATGAAGGCACTATTCTTGAAAAAGAGCCGCTGTCCTCTTATTTCAGCCGTACTTCGCAATGGGGCTGGAGCTTTTTGGTGAGTTTGCCACAATATCAATTGCGTGAAGCGGCCTTGCAGGCAATCACCATGATGAGCGTGTGGTCGCTGATTTTTCTGAGCTTGGCCTTGGGCTTAGCCTTTCTGTTGGGGCGTTCTATAGCTGAAAAAATCGAAGCCCTGCGCCGAGCGGCGCAAATGCTGGGGGCTGGCCAATCCGTCAGGAAAACCCGTTCGGGTCTGCTCGAAGTCGACGCGGTCCATGCCACCCTGGTCCAGGCCAGTAAAGATATTCGCAACAACCAGCAGGAACTCAATCGACGTGTGGAAGAAGCGGTGGCCCTGGCGGAAAGTTCGCAAAAGGCACTATTGCGCGGGCAAAAGCTGGAAGCCTTGGGACGTCTGACTGGCGGTATTGCGCATGACTTCAACAATGTACTGCAGACCCTGACCACCGGTTTGCAGGTGGCGGCGTACAGCACACCCAATGTGAAGGCGCAGTCTGCCTTGGATGCCTGCCAGCGCGCTGTTGACCGTAGTTCAGAACTGGTGCAACAGCTCATGGCTTTTGGTCGAGTGCAAAAATCCCATCTGGAAATTGTCCAGATTGACGAGCAACTGGATGCGATCACGGTTATGCTCCATAGTGCTTTGAGCAGCAACATTGCCCTGGAGGTTGAGGTAGAAGAAGGTCTATGGCCAGTTTCCATGGATCCGCTGCAGTTCGAGCTGGCTTTGCTAAACCTGACTATTAACGCGCGCGATGCCATGCCCACCGGCGGTACGGTCTGTATTAATGCGATCAACCTAATGCTGGAACTAGCGCAGGAAGAGCTTCAGCCCGGCGAGTACGTGCGTCTGTCGCTGAGCGATACTGGCGCCGGCATGAGTGAAGAAACCTTGGCTCATGCCTTTGACCCCTTTTTTACCACCAAAAATATCGGCGAAGGCTCAGGTCTGGGCTTGCCCCAAGCTTATGGGTTTGCGCGCCAGAGCGGTGGCTTGTTGACACTGGAAAGCCAGCCGGGCTTTGGTACAGTGGCGCGTTTTTACCTGCCGCGTGCCAGTAACAAGCAAATAACAGAAGGGAAAAAAACGGAAGATCACGACGCGCTGCCACCCTACGCCTTTGTTGCCGACGCTGCACAGGGCACAGCTATTGACGATGCGACGCAATCTGAAGAAATGTTGCTGGCGGGAACGGCTAGCCCTGAAGCTGCACCAGCAATCGAAACAGGCTCGACTGCTCAAGTGTCGGGCGTGGCAGTCCAGGCCGGCACCATCCTGTTGGTGGAAGACGATGCCCTGGTGCGCGATGTGGTGATGCCGGCACTGACGGCAGCCGGTTTTGCAGTCCAAATCGCTACCAATGGCGAAGAAGCCATTCGCGTACTAGAATCCGGCGACCCGGTTGACGTGGTGTTTTCAGACGTTGTCATGCCGGGACCAGTGTCGGGCATTGATCTGGCAGGCTGGGTGCAGCAGCACCGGCCTGGTCTGCAAGTGGTGCTGGCGACCGGTTATTCCGAACAGCATCTTTCCCTGCCAGGCGTGCGTATGCTGTCCAAGCCCTACGATATCGACTTGGTCTTGCAGGTGCTGCACACTTCCCTCATGCGCAGCTAGTAACAGCCTTCGTAAGAGCGGCGGGCGAACGCCCTCCTTCATTGCAAAGAGCAGTTAAAGTCAGATAAAGCCGACTGCTCTGCAAACTCAGATTGTTTTGTATCTAGAAGCCTGATCAATTGGATATTCATCAATCTAGCGCAAGCGGGCGTAGCGCTACCCTACATTTTTTCAGCCAGACTGCGTTCTAATGCAAGCGGTAGGTAGCGTTAGCAAGGCGGCGGCGATTCCTGCTTTCAACAAGATGCTCCTTTTCTTTCATTTATTACTTCCGCAGGAAAGAACTGATGCCTTTGTTTACTCTCAAGACGCTCTGGCGGACGTGGCAGAATCGCCTGCGCTTCTTGCATGGGAACTTCGGCCTGATCGTAGCTTGGCCCCTAGTGGCAATTGCCGTCAGTATCTTTGGCTGGGTCGCCTTGATGAACAACCTGCAAAATTATAAGCTTCATTCCGAAATGGAGGCGCTGCGCAATGCGGCTGCTTTTTCACGCAATTATTCCAGTAGGGTGGCGCGCACCGTTGAGGCCATCGACGAAATCATGCTGCACTTGCGGCATGAATGGAAAATCTCAGGCGGCCTTCTGGATCTGGAAGAGTTGAAAGCACAAGGCATGCTGAAGCCTTCTTTCCTCTTCAATGCCGCTATTTTTGATCGCAACGGTAGGGTACGTACGATGGCCCTGCAGCCACCAATCTCCCTCACTGCAGACAACAAGGGATTTTTCCTGGCGCAGCAATTTGCCAAGGATGACCAGCTTTATATTGGCGGCGGTAATTTGGGCACGGTCGCCAAACGGGACGTGATCCAGCTATCACGTCGCATTAGCGATGCCAATGGCGACTTCGACGGCGTGGTCATGATTTCCGTCACCACCGACTACCTGGTGCTGAACTACGACGAAAGCATCTTGGGCTCTCATGGTCTGCTCAGCATTGTTGGCAACGATTTCTCCATGCGAGTTACGCGCATTGGTGAACAAGTGTTTTCTTCGGATGCGCCGACCGTGGTGCGGGTGCCGAACGTACCGGTTCACCAAGGCAGCATGCTGCTCGAAGGCAGCGAATGGTTTGCCGACAAACGCACGCGCTTTCTGGGCTGGAGCAAGGTGGGCGACTATCCCCTGATCGCCATGCTGGGACTGGACCAGGCTACGGTCATGGCACCCTATTGGGCCAGTCGCGAGGGTTCCATCCAAAAAGGCATATGGGCCACCCTGGCTTTGGGCCTGTTCACGCTGGTTTCCATGGTGCTATCTACAAGACTGGCCTGGCGCAAGCATCAGTCAAACATCAATCAGTCCATTTACCGTGTGGCCACAGAAGGTGGGCGCGAAGGCTTCATCATGATGCGCCCGGTCTGGAATCGCAATGGCAAGGTGGGAGACTTCACCATCATTGACTGTAACCAGCGAGCAGCAGAAATCATTGGTCAACAACGCGCCTACGTCATCGGTAAGAACATTTCCCAATTTCTGCAACGTCCCTACATCGACCCGCTGCTGCATATCCTGCGCAAGGCGCTGGAGAACGGCTTTGCCGAAGAAGAGCGCAAGCAACCGCGCAGTGGTCCAATCAAAGCGCGCTGGCTGCACGTCAAAGCGGTGCGTGCTGGCACCGATTTGGCCCTGACGGTGGGTGATATTAGCGACAGCAAGGCGCATGTCGAAGAGTTAGAGCGGCGTGGCAATCAAGATGCGCTGACCGACTTGCCCAATCGTCACTGGGTGCAGGGTTATCTGACGCAGGCCATTGAACGGGCGGCGATGAGCAAGCGCAAGCTAGCGTTGCTATTCATCGATCTAGACGGTTTTAAGAAGATCAATGACAGCTTCGGCCATCAGGCCGGCGATGAATTATTGCGCAGCGCTGCTCGGCGTATGCAGTTGGCGGTGCGCCCGCACGATCACGTGGTGCGCTTCGGCGGAGACGAGTTCGTGGTGATCCTGGAGCGCTTGGAACACAATGCTGATGCTGCCCATGTGGCCGAGCGCATCCTCCATGCCTTCGAGCAAAGCTTCCGTTTGTCCCGCGGCGTGCACACGATTGGGACATCGATAGGCATCAGCGTCTATCCCACTGACGGCAAGACGGCGGAAACTCTGCTGCAAAGCGCCGATATCGCCATGTATTCGGTCAAGACCCAGGGCAAGCGCAATTACCGTTTCTTCGAGCCGCAGTTTTACGAGGCGCTGCGCAAGCGGCTTGAGCGCGAGCACGAGTTGCGCCACGCCATCGACAGCGACCAGTTCATGATGTATTACCAGCCACGCGTAGATCTGGCAACGGGGCAAATTTCCAGTCTGGAGGCCTTGGTGCGCTGGGAGCATCCGACCCTGGGGGTGGTTGATCCGGCCGTGTTCATTCCGCTGGCCGAAGAAACCGGCATGATTTTGGAACTGGGTAACTTGGTCATTGACAAGGTATGCGCGCAACTGGCGCAGTGGGCGCAGCCGGGCAAAGCGCTGGTACCGGTATCCATCAATGTCTCACCGCGCCAGTTCAACCACGGCGACGTCAGTCAGGTGATTTCCCAAGCCTTGGAGCGCTACAAGATAGATCCATCTGTGGTCGAGATTGAGCTGACCGAATCGTCCATGATGGGCGAAGATTCCGGGGTGCAGAGTTCTTTGCTGGCCATCCAGGAATTGGGCATCAAGATCCTGGTGGATGATTTCGGTACCGGCTACTCGTCGCTATCGCAGTTGCAGACCATGGATTTTGATGTGCTTAAAGTCGACCAAGCCTTCACCGCGCGCATTGTCGAAACCGAGCAGGGCAAGGTGTTCTTCAGGGCAATCATCACCATGGCCCATGCCCTGGGCATGCGAGTCGTAGCCGAAGGTGTGGAAAACAGTCAGCAGGTCAGCATTCTGCGCACTCTCGCTTGTGACGAAATACAGGGGTACTATATTTCGCGGCCCATGCCGCCCCAGCGGCTGCAGCCAGAATTGCTACTGCGCCAACAGGAAGCCCTGCTGCTGACCTGAAGGCTGCCACAGAACTTCCTGTCTTTTCAACTTTACTTA
>JBBSSV010000061.1:0-8693 GCA_038241705.1 Burkholderiales bacterium
ACGCGCACGACTCCCTGGAACACGGCTTGCGCATCGCCAGCCCTGACGCTACCCAAACGGATTACTTCGATTATCTTCAGGATTTATGGGGATGGCTGGCTCCCTTCGAGAGCGCATTGTGGCTGTCACCCTGGCCGCTCGAGGTCAGGGCAGAAGCGCGCACCGACAAACTGGCATGGATTGCAGCAGACTTGCAGACTTTGGGATTACAGTCCTTTGACATCGCCGAATTACCACGCTGTGCCAACCAGCCACAATTGGGCACGATGGCACAACGTTTCGGCGTGGCCTATGTGGTGGAAGGAGCGCAACTTGGAACCAAGGTGCTGGCAAAAAGACTCGGCCCCCAGTTTGCTCCATGGCAGCCACGCTGGCTAACAGGCTATGGGGCCAACAACGGACGTTACTGGCGCCAGTTTATGCAGGCTGCGGAGCATCATTTACGTGCACCTTCCCTACACCAGCAGGCAGCACAGGCAGCGGCCGACACCTTTGAGACGCTGGACCAGTGGTTTGTCTGGTGCCAACAGGAGCGCAATCGCCGCAACGACGCAGCATCAGACCTGCTGCACACTGGCGTAATCAGCCTGGGCTGGACCTGACCGCTCGCCCATTGAAAGATATGAGAGACAAGGTTTCTTCACTTATGCACAGCACCTCCCTAGTCGCCCAACTTTCCGAATGCGATCGCGAACCGATTCACATACCGGGCAGCATTCAGCCCCATGGCTTTTTGCTTGCCTTGTCTGCAAGCGAGCACAACATTGTCCAGATCAGCAGTAATGCCGCAGCCTTGCTGGAACTGCCGGTGGAAAAATTGCTGAGCCAGACACTGGGTATCCTACTGCCTGAGAATGCGATGATGCGGCTACAACAGACTCTCGACAAGTTGGGCCAAGATGGCAAGCTGCATTATCTGCGTGCCATCAGCTTCGATGGCGCGCGCTACTTCGACATGCTGGCTCACGGACGCGACGGTCTGATCCTGATCGAGTTTGAACCAGTCGAGCGGCCAGTCGCAGACTTTAGCCTGCTTTATCCTTTGCTCAACAACTTCCTGAGCCAGGCTGATGACAACACTTCAGTTGAGGCCATGTGCCAGTTGGCTTGTGCGGAAATCAAGCGCATCACCGGCTTTGGACGGGTGCTGGCTTACTGTTTCGATGATGACGGGCATGGGCATGTGATCGCCGAAGAACGCGAACGGGCGTATCACTCCTATCTGCACCAGCACTTTCCAGCGACTGACATCCCGCAACAGGCACGTGCGCTCTACCTTAGCAACCGTCTGCGGCTGATCCCGAATACCGATTACGAACCGGCAACGCTGGAACCTCGGAACAATCCGCTCACCAAACTGCCCACCGATCTCAGTCACGCGGCTCTGCGCAGCGTCTCGCCGGTGCACCTGCAATATATGCGCAACATGGGCACACCGGCTTCCATGTCGGTATCGCTGGTGGTCAGGGGCAAACTCTGGGGATTGATCTCTTGCCATCATGCCGAACCGCGCTTTGTGCTTTTCGAGATTCGCGCTGCTTGCGAACAGTTGGCACAGGTTCTGGCCTTGCGCATCGAATCACGCGAAGACAAGAACGAATATCAGGCACAGTTGGACTTGCGGCGTATCCTGGTTTCGATGCTGGCCCATCTGACCCGCAGTCAGGATTTCGTCCATAACATGGGCAGCGTAGCACCGGACTTGCTGCGTCTGGCACGCGCTTCCGGTGCAGCGCTGGTGGTGGACGATCGCATCGAATGCTATGGCGATGCTCCCGACCAGGAAGCTGTCGCACAACTGGTCGAATGGCTGGGAACTACGTTACATGGGGATATTCTCTATACGGACAATCTGCAGGCGTCCTATCCACCCGCCAAAAAACTGAAGGACAAAGCCAGCGGCCTGTTGGCCATTCGCATTTCAAGACTACACCCTCACTATCTGATCTGGTTTCGCCCGGAAGTGCTGCAAACCATCGAGTGGGCAGGCGAACCCCAGGACAAGGTGACCCAGTTCGATGACGAGAAGGCAGTTCTGACGCCACGCAACAGTTTCGACATGTGGCGGCAGACGGTGCGCTGTACCAGTGCGCCATGGTTGCCCAGCGAACTCGAGGTCGCTCTTGAGTTTCGCGCCGCCCTGCTCGAAAGTGTACTTGAGCGCGCCGAAGCCATGGCCGAATTGGCGCACGAACTTGGGCGCGCCAACAAGGAGCTAGAAGCCTTTTCCTATTCCGTCTCGCATGACTTACGTGCCCCATTGCGCCACATTGCCGGCTTCACCGACCTGTTGCTGCAGTTTCAGGAAAAGGATGCACCCGAGCGCAATATCCGTTTCATTAAAAACATCCAGGAATCGGCACGTCTGGCCGGCAAGTTGGTGGATGACTTGCTAAGCTTTTCGCAGATGGGCCGAGCCTCGCTACACCCTTGCAATGTCGACATGCAGGCCATGGTCGAAGCCTGTCGGGACAAGCTGAAGGTGGAAACTCAGGACCGCGATATCGAATGGGATATCCAGAATCTGCCCGTCATCCAAGCGGATCCTAATTTTCTACAAATGGCGATCTACAATTTACTGTCGAATGCCGTTAAATACACTGGCAACAAAGAAAAGGCCAGAATTAAAATAAGCGCCGAACAGAACGAAGAGGAAACCCGCTTTCATTTCAAGGACAACGGTACAGGCTTCGATATGGAATATGTTAACAAGCTGTTTGGCGTCTTCCAGCGCTTGCACCGAATGGAGGATTTCCCCGGGACAGGTATCGGCTTGGCCAACGTGCGCCGCATCATCGAGCGTCACAACGGCCGTGTTTGGGCTGAAGGGGTCGAGGATCAGGGTGCCACGATTTCCTTTGCCCTTCCACGCCACGTCGATATTGATCTCACACCCGAAGAGTGACGCATGCTGAAACCAATTCTGCTGGTCGAAGACAATCCGCACGATCTGGAACTGACGCTGATCGCTCTCGAAAAAATCCAGTTAGCCAATGAAGTCGAGATCACACGCGATGGCGCCGAAGCCCTGGATTACCTGAACCGCACCGGCATTTTTTCTGGCCGAGCTGAAGGCAATCCAGCCGTGATCCTGCTGGACCTGAAGTTACCCAAAATCGATGGCATCGAAGTCTTGCGCCGCCTGCGTGACAAAGAAAGCACGCGCAGCACGCCAGTGGTCATGCTCACTTCCTCCAAGGAAGAGCAAGATGTGGTGCGCAGCTATGCCACAGGCGTGAACGCCTATGTCGTCAAGCCGGTCGACTTCCAGGAATTCATTCATGCGATTGCCGACCTGGTGGTGTTCTGGGCGGTGATCAATGAGCCGCCGCCAGGCAGCCATAGGCATGCACGACGTTAAGGTTTTTGCACTGACCTGCTTACAGACTTCCGCTTGATCGCCGCCTGCTTCATATTGCGAAAGGTCGGCGGCGCACAATCAGGCTTGACCTGTTGCGCGCTCAGGGCGTTGCGGCTCGCATGACCGGATCATGCAAGAGCTGACGGATGCGACGAGACAGCACATCTATGCCGTAGGGCTTTATCAAAAGATGTACGGCCGGATCAATCTCGCCCTGACGGGTCAGGACCCCTTCTGAATAACCAGAAGTAAACAACACCACCACCTGCGGGAGATATTCACGCGCCTTGGTCGCCAGATCCGTGCTGCGCACCGGTCCCGGCATAATCACATCACAAAACAGCAGGTTGAATTGTGCGCCTGCCTCCAGCAAATGCAAGGCTTGGCCTGCATTTTCCGCCTCCAGAACCTCGTAGCCGAGATTACGCAACTGCTCGGCTGTCATCTGGCGGATATCTGGCTCATCTTCTACCACCAGAATGGTTTCGTTGCCACCTTGCATCGGTTCTTTCAGTTCTTTCTGGGCAGGTACAACGTCGCCCAGCGCACGCGGCAGCAGCAACTGCACCCGAACACCCTCACCTTCCTGACTTTCCAGACGAATCAAGCCTTCATTCTGGCGGGCAAAGCCATACGCCATGCTCAGCCCCAGACCGGTGCCCTCGCCGAGGGTTTTTGTCGTGAAAAATGGTTCGAAGGCACGCTCCAGAATCTCAGGGGGCATGCCCGCGCCGTTGTCGGCCACTTCCAGCAGCACATACTCACGACCCGGGGAAAAGTCAGGAAAGAAGGTGGCACTGTCCTTGTGCATCTGTTGCAGCAAAGGATCATGCGCGCTCAGGTTACGCGCTTTCAGTCGCAGGCAGCCGCCGTTAGGCATCGCATGTTGGGCATTGATGGCCAGATTCAGAAGGACGTTTTCAAGCTGGTTGGCATCGGTCGAGATGGTCCACAGATCGTCGGCCACATCCTTCTCCAGCTTGATACGCTCCCCCAGCGGCCGTTGCAATAGTTCGATCGTGGTGTCCAGCAAAGCATGCGTCTCGATCAGGACCCGGCGCATAGGCTGACGTCGGGCAAAAGCCAGCAATTGGGAACAAAGCTTGGCACCACGATTGATGCCATCGACAGCTGACCGGATACGCATCAAGGCCTTGTCGTTGCCCTTGACCAGAAAACGCAGCATATCCATGTTGCCATTGATGATCTGCAGGACGTTGTTGATGTCGTGGGCAACGCCACCAGTTAACTGACCGATGGCTTCCATTTTCTGCGCGTGATGCAAAGCAGAACGGCTCTGCTCCAGCTCTTGCGTGCGCAACAACAAGGCCTGTTCGCTTTCACGCAAGGCAGTAAAGGCGGCGTCGCGCTGACGGCTGGCAACGTAGGCATTGGAGTGATAGCGGATACGGGCGCTCAATTCCTGCCGATTTGGCCACTTCACCAAGAAGTCGTTGGCACCATATGAAAAGGCCTTGGCCTTGATTTCCGGCGTATCGACTGACGACAGCAAAATAACGGGAATGGCTGCGGTTTCAGGATGAGCGCGCAGTTGCTGCGTGACAGCCAGACCATCGGTGCGTGGCATACGCAGATCTACCAGTATCACCGTCGGTTGCAATCGCCGGGCCCGTTCCAGTGCCTTTTCGGCATAGGGCAGATAATGCACCGTGATATCGGCCTGGTCGAACAGCATGCCTCTTACCAGCTCTTCGGCCATGGCTTGATCATCGATCAAAAGAATGAGGGGAGAGCTGTTTTCAACTGTCATATGGGAAACGTCCCCTCTCGGGCGGAAGGCGAGGCTCGGAATAATGCTAAGTGTAAGCGGTGAGCAGCAGGAATGAAATGGAAAAACACCCGAACCAAAAAAGTTGTTGGGACAACCTATGACTATAGGTTTGGGTAAAGGCTTTACATCAAACAGGGCAATGTCGATGGGCAACTTTTTTCGGTAAGTCTGCTGCGACCAGATTTGACGAGGGCGAGTTTGCGCCGGTTTTGGCTGCATGCGACAATCCGCCCGCATCCTACCTTTCTCTGGCACTATTTCCCCTTCTTCACTTCCGATCTTGCATGTCTGACTCTAATCCAACCGGCGCTGCCGACAAGCCGCTGTTCTTCGATCCGACCGAACGCCGCATCCGCAGCTTTGTCACCCGCGCCGGGCGTCTCTCTACCGCCCAGGCGCGTGCACTGGAAGAGTTAGGCCCCAATTTCTGTCTGCCCTTCGCCAAGATGCCGCTGGATTTTACGGCCGTTTTTGGGCGCAATGCCCCAACCATCTTGGAAATCGGCTTCGGCATGGGAGAAACCACTGCCAGAATCGCCACCAGTCTGGCTGACAATAATTTCATCGGTGCCGAAGTGCATACGCCGGGTGTGGGCAGCCTGCTGAAACTTATCGGCGAAGAAAAGCTGACCAACCTGCGCCTGATCCAGCATGATGCCGTGGAAATCCTGCGTGACATGATCCCCCCTCAATCTCTTGCGGGCATACATGTCTTTTTCCCCGACCCGTGGCACAAGGCCCGCCACAATAAGCGTCGCCTGATCCAACCGCCGTTGGTCAGTCAACTGGCGTCCAAGCTGGTGCCTGGCGGCTATTTGCATTGCGCCACCGACTGGCAGGACTATGCTGAGCAGATGCTGGCAGTACTGCAGGACGAGTCCAGCCTACGCAATACGGCTGAGGCTGAGGCTTATGCGCCACGGCCCGACTATCGCCCCATCACCAAGTTTGAAAGTCGCGGACTGCAACTTGGGCACGGAGTGTGGGATCTGGTGTTCGTCAAAAAATAAGCTTTTGCCCCCCTCTTAAAGATGTTGAAGCACAGAAATTTGGCTTGATAAACCGCAAGCTCTAACTTTACAGTGCGTTTTAAATTGTATAGTTTGTAACTTTTTGTCAAAAAGGCTCTCTAAGTCATACAGCGTCCTAACCAGCCTATGAGAAGTGCGCACAAAACAGCGCTTTGGCCGGGACCGTCCCCTGCGCCAAAAGGCATAGGGTGCTTGGCTAACAGGAGATCGCCATGCATTATTCTTTCAAGCTTGCGTATGCCTTGAGCAGCGCGTTGGTCTTATCCGCATGCGGTGGTAGCGGTGAAGACTCCGCCACCACCGGTACGACTGCCACACCCCAGCTTCTGCCCACTGTCATCACGTCGCAAGGCCGCTTGCTGAATTCCTGCACGTTCAGCCCCGGTTGCTCCGGTAATCCCTATGCGCCTTTTGTAGTATGGGCTGATACCTTCCCGGCCGAGGGCTCGGTTCTGCGCGGTTTCGTGCGTCTGCAGATCCGCGGCAACGATCTGGCCAATGTCGAACTGCTGCCGGCCTCAGGCTATCTGCCGCAAATGGGGATCTTTACCATTTCCGAGGACAAGACCACCGCTTGGCTGGACCTGGATACCCGCTCCCTGCCCAATGGGCCGCTGCCCGTGCGCATCAGCGCCTTCAACGCTCTCGCAGGTCAGCCCGGCGCGATCGAACTGAACGCCATGTCGCCCCGCACCTGGATCATCGATAATCCGGCCGCCGCCACAACCAGCTTTTCCGCTCGCTTAACCCGCGCACCGGCCAATGGTGCGATCGTCTCTGGCACGACGCGACTCGAGTTGCGTGGCAGCAACATCGCTAATGCAGAATTGCTGCCAGCGACAGGTTATGCGCCTAAGTTTGGTCAGTTCAATGTCTCCGAGGACAAGACCTTTGCCTGGCTGGATCTGGACAGCCGCACCATCCCGGATGGCGTGAACAATGTTCGTGTAAGCGCGTATAACGTCACGGAAAAGCAAAGTGGGGCCCAGGAAATCGTTGCCATGCCCGCACGCAGCTGGACTTTCCGCAATGACGCAAGCAAAAATTTCACGGCCACATTGACCACTGCTCCGGCCCACGGGTCTCAGATCGGGACGCGCATCACCATTGAAGTCAAGGGAAAGGGCCTCAGAAACGTCGAGCTTCTGCCCGCCACGGGCTATACCCCGGTGCTGGGGAGTTTCAAAATGTCGTATGACGGTAGTTTTGGTTTTCTCGATCTAGACACGGTCTCCCTGCAGCCCGGACCGATCGATGTGCGTGTTAGTGCCTTTAACGTTGCGCCCGGTCAGCCTGGCGTCAAGGAAATCGTGGTCATGCCCACACGGCGCTGGAACCTGGTCAGGTAAACCGCCTGCATGCCCACAGCAGAGACAACTCTCCGCAGACCGGGAGATATCTCCGCTCAAGCCGCCATTGCCGAGTCTGTTTGGCCTCGGCAATGGCGGCTTAATTTGTAGGAAATCAGCATGACAGGGCAAACCGACTAAAATAATCACCTAATCCTGAAGAGTGGGCACCGCGCCCGCCTGTTCATTGCCGGATATTCATACTTTGTGTTGACATTTTTTTCCCCCGCTGCATTGTCAAGCGCCTCGTGTTTTTCACCGAATGCTTGACCACGAATCCCGTTATAGCAGCTACTGCACCAGCCTGGAAGTCAGTGGCCGACGTCGTCATCTGTCACCGTTTGTCGGGTCTGACTCGCCACAGGACCACCAACATTTCGTCGCCGATTTTTCTCACAACGATTACTTGGGGCTAGCGCGCGACCCGGCCATCATTGCTGCGGCCTGCGCAGCGGCACAAGAGCATGGCATGGGTGCCACTGGCTCGCGTCTGCTATCCGGCAACCTGCCGCCGCATATCGCGCTGGAAGCCCAGATCGCTGCCGCCAAGGGGACCGAAGCCGCGTTAGTATTCAGTTCCGGCTATCAGGCCAATGCCAGCGCGCTGGCGGCCTTGCTGAACGCCAAGGTGCTAGGGGTTGAGCCCCTAGTGTTTTCGGATAGGCTGAACCACGCCAGTCTGCACCACGCCTGCCAATTAATGCAGGTGCGCCAGATCCGCTACCGGCACAATGACTTAGGCCATTTGGCGGAATTACTAGACGCCCACGCACACGAAGCGCGACCGCGCTTTATCGTGACCGAAACCGTGTTTGGCATGGATGGCGACCAGCTGGACATGGCAGCTTTGACCGTCCTGTCCGACCGTCATGACGCGTTTCTGTATCTTGACGAAGCCCACGCCACGGGTGTGCTAGGCATCGATGGTTACGGCCTGGCAGCTGGCCAAATTCAGCGCCCCGGAACGCAAGACGAAGGCGGAACCAGTCGCGGCGTGGCCATGGGCACTTTTAGCAAAGGCTTGGGAGCTTCCGGAGCCTATGTGGCCTGCAGCCAGGCGGTGCGCGACTATCTGATTAATCGCTGTGGTGGCTTCATCTATTCCACCGCACCCTCGCCCGCCGTCATCGGCGCCGTCCAAGCGGCGTGGAGCCGCCTGC
>JBBSSV010000062.1:0-8638 GCA_038241705.1 Burkholderiales bacterium
CTGGCCACTTGGCCGGCGGCCTGACGACCATCCGAGTCTGAGCGACTTGGATCTGTAAGCCACATTTTTCAGCGCAAAGAGAAACTTCTCTTCTACGCTGAATCCATGCAAAACGGCCGCTGACAAGCGCCCGTTTTTATTAGAAGCGCAGACCGCCCAAAAAGGGCAAGTCCAGGCCTCAGCGCGTTATAGAAATTCCTTGCGCAACTCAGCCGGGCTCTTTGGTGAGATCAACCCCGGTGCCACATCAAACACGGTCTTGGCACCCTTGTCGCCCTGCTGATGCAGGCGATACGCCGCCCGGGCATAGGCCACCAGTACGCTGGCAGTGAATTCTGGATTGCTGTTCAGCTTCAGCGAAAACTCCACCGTCTGGTCGGTGCCGGCGGCGCTACTACCACTGCGAATCACAAAGCCTCCGTGCGGCATGGCGGCATGGTCGCGCTGCAGTTCTTCTTCGCTCAGAAAATTGACTGTGGTGTCGTAGTCGGCAAAGTAGTCCGGCATGGTGACGATCGCCTCGCGCACCGTATCAGCATCTGCGCCTTCTGCCAGCACCACATGGCATTCGCGGGTGTGTTTGTCACGCGTGGCCAGTTCCGGGCGCGTGCCGCTGCGCGCCGCTTCCACGGCGGTGGCTGAGGGCAGGGTGTACTGCACGCCGGTTTTCACGCCCGGCACACGCCGCACCGCATCCGAATGCCCTTGGCTCAGGCCCTTGCCCCAAAAGGTGTAGGTCGCGCCTTCTGGCAGCAGTGCCTCGCCCATGACGCGGTTGATCGAAAACAGGCCCGGGTCCCAGCCCACCGAGATCAGGGCGACGTGGCCGCTGTCGCGGGCCGGCGCATCCACGGCGGCAAAGTACTCGGGCACCTTGGCGTGGGTATCGAAGCTGTCGACGGTATTGAACAGAGCCGCCAAGGCCGGGCCTTGCTCGGGCAGATCGTTTTTAGAGCCGCCACACAGGATCATCACGTCGATGCAGTCGGTGTGCTGAGCAATGTCGTCCAGTGCATGGACCGGAACGTTAGCGTTCACCAGTTGCAGGCTGGTGGGATCGCGTCGGGTGAAGACGCTGACCAGTTCCATATCGGCGTTCTGCGACAGCGCCAGCTCGACGCCTTTTCCGAGGTTGCCGTAGCCGGCGATGCCAATTCTGATTGTGTCGCTCATGAAAATCCGTTTCAGGTTAAGACTAGTTGAAGAGTGAAAAGCCTGAGGGCAACGGGCGGGCTTTGTCGGTTCTCACTTGAGCAACCTGCTTTGGCTGCTCTGTCGGATACACCCGTGCCGGTGGCATTTTCAGCTGGCATGCAGGCCTTCTTGCTGGCTTGCGCACGCGAACAGCGCGAGGCTACTGCGAAGCAACAAGGCCACAGCAGGGGATTCTGCATGGTCTGTCATTATCTTGCATACTTCGAAAGCGGCGCAAACTTCTCTCTTTTGCCAAGCATTGTGAAAAGAGCAAATCGTCCCCATTTAATAGAAATGAACAAAGCCTACAAGATTCCCGAGTCGGTGCTGGTCGTCATTCATACAGTGCAACTGGATGTGCTCCTGATGGAGCGCGCTGGCCACCCCGGTTTCTGGCAATCGGTGACTGGCTCCAAGGATCTGGATGATGAACCCCTACGTCTGACCGCCATGCGCGAAGTCGCAGAAGAAACCGGCATCCAGATCGGGGAGTCAGGCGATGTCGACGCAAGCGGCGCGGTCGCTGTATCAGACGCGCAAGTGTCCAGCGATAACCTGCAAGACTGGCATTTATCCACAGTCTTCGAGATCTATCTTTCTTGGCGTCAGCGCTATGCGCCTGGGATCACGCATAATACGGAGCATGTTTTCAGCCTGCTCGTGCCCGCAGGCATTGCCATCACCTTAGAGCCGCGCGAACATGTGCGTCAGGTCTGGCTGCCCTACCGCGAGGCGGCTGAAAAATGCTTTTCCGAGTCCAATGCCGCCGCCATCCTGCAACTACCTCAGCGCGTGGTTGAGGCGAGCCAAGATAAAAATATGTGCCGGCGGTGACCGTATACCGGCATTTCAGGAGTATTCATGAAACTTCGGATTGCAACCTACAACATTCACAAAGGCGTTGCTTCCCTTGGTAGTCGTCCCCGCGTCCATGCGCTCAAACAAGCGTTGACGACGTTGGAAGCAGATGTCGTGTTCCTACAGGAAGTGCAAGGGCGCAATGACTTGCTGGCTCTGCGTTACGCCACCGACTGGCCCGAACAGAGTCAACACGAATTCTTGGCTGGCACGGCCCAGCACTGCGTGTACGGCAGCAATGCGGTCTATGACCATGGGCATCACGGCAACGCCTTGCTCAGCAATTTTCCCATCCTGTCTTCGCGCAATCAGGACGTCTCGGATCACGCCTACGAGCAGCGCGGCATCCTGCATTGCGTTTTGCAAACCGCCCATACCAATGTGCATTGCTTTGTCGTCCATCTGGGCCTGTTTGCTGGCAGCCGCAAGCGCCAGACCGAAGCCCTGATCGAAGCCGTCACCGCCAGCGCGCCCGAGACTGAACCAGTCATCATTGCCGGCGATTTCAACGACTGGAGCAATGCCCTGAGCGCCACCTTGCGGGCCGAGCTGAACGTCACCGAAGTCTTTGATGAAAACCTATCGTCTCGCAAATTTGGCACCTATCTGCGTCGTCTGAGCGGGCGCGGCCCCAAGATCACTCCGGCGCGCACCTTTCCAGCCGCCTTGCCGATGCTGCAGCTGGACCGTATTTACGTGCGCGGCCTGGGTATCGAAACCGCACAGGTGCTGCATGGCACGCTCTGGGCCAAGCTGTCCGACCACGCGCCTCTCGTCGCCACCCTGCACCTATAAAGCCACATGACGGGACCAACGGCCATCTCCCTCATTGCAGAGTCCAACAAAAGCCTCATGCCAGCGTGCGTCAGGATGCAATAAGCGATGGGGGTAATCTGCTATACGGCCAACAATAAAATCCGTCTGCTGGAATGCGGTGCCGAGTTCTTTCCGTCGCTTGTGGCCGCCTTTGATGGCGCCACCACCAAGATCTATCTTGAAACCTACATTTTTGCCGCCGACGTCACCGGTGATGCCGTCAAGGCTGCGCTCAAGCGTGCCGCTGCCCGGGGAGTGTCTGTACAAGTGCTGACGGATTGGGTCGGCACCGGCCCTAACTACACCAAATTGTTGCATGAAGAACTACTGGCAGCCGGCGTGCGCCACCACAGCTTCAATCCTTGGTTTCGGCGCGGCATCGCCCGCACCCACCGCAAGATTTGTGTGGTGGACCGCAAGATCGCCTTTCTGGGCGGGCTGAATATCAATTACGACATGCTGGCCGACGATGATTCTGGCTTGCCGCTGCCCTGGCCGCGCTGGGATTTTGCAGTCAAGCTCGAGGGTCCGTTGGTAGAAAAAATCCATCAGGAAGTCGCCTCGCACTGGGCCTGGCTAGGCAATGCCAGCCTGCGCTCTCAGTGGGAACGATTGACCGAAAAAGGACAGGCCTGCGCCCTAAAAAAAGGTCACCACGAACCGGCCCTAGCGGCACTGGTGCTGCGCGACAATCTGCGCAACCGCACCACCATTCAGCGTTCTTACTTGCAGGCCTTAGGCAAGGCGCAGCACGAAGCCTGGCTGACCACACCTTATTTCGCACCAGGTCGCAAACTGCGCGACGCCCTGTCAGAAGCCGCCAAGCGCGGCGTCAAGGTCACCCTGCTTTTGGGCGTGGGCCAGTATCGCCTGCAGGATGCGGTCACCCATGCTTTTTATCCCAAGCTGCTGGCCAGCGGCGTACAAGTGATCGAGTACCGCAAGACCCAACTGCACGGCAAGGTCGCCGTGGTCGATAACGAGTGGGCCACGGTCGGCTCCAGCAACCATGACGGCTTTAGCCTCTTCGTCAACCAAGAAGCCAACATCGTGGTCAAGGACGTGGAGTTTGCTGCCGCTCTGCGCGAACACATCGCCCACGGCGCAGCCGAAGGCGTGCCCATTAGCCTGGAGTACTACACCAACATTCCTTGGTATAAGCGCGCTTGGTACAGCACAGCTTATGTCCTGTACCGAAGCATGCTACGCATCATCATGCTCGGGCGTTACACCGAATGACCGCGCCACGGCTGATCAACTAGACACCACCCTGCAAGACAGGAGAACACTGCAATGACAACCCTCACCAGCGTACGCATCGACAAATGGCTCTGGGCCGCGCGTTTTTTCAAAACTCGTTCCTTAGCCACCGCAGCGGTTGAAAGTGGCCGCGTGCGCCAGAATGGCGACCGCATCAAACCGGCGCGTGCCGTCAAGCTTGGCGATGTGCTGGATATCGACAACGGCTCGACCCGTTGGGAAGTGGCGGTGGAACAACTCGCGGAAAAGCGCGGCAGCGCCACCATTGCCCAGACTTTGTACATCGAAACGGAAGCCAGCATCCAGCGTCGTCAGAACGAGTCGGAACAGCGCAAGTATTTTCGCGAGCCGTCGGCGGCGATCAAAGGTCGGCCTACAAAGCGAGATCGAAGATTGTTGGGGAGGGAAGAGATGGAGTGACGGCCAAGAATACAAAACCTCACGCTGCAAATAAAAACACCCCAGAAATCGGGCATCAATTCGTGGGGTGTTTTTTATGAGTAACGTCGCTGAACGGTGCAAGCAGCGCGTTAGTGAACGGGGCGGGCGGCAGTGTCTCAGTTGGAAGCCGCAGGGCAGCCTTGACAGCCCTGGATGCGCGCTTGCAGAAAAATGGCTGCATCCAGCTGAGCGCCACGCAGGTCGGCATTGACCAAAGTGGCGCTAGAAAAATTAGCGCCGCGTAGGTCTGCACCAGCCAGCGAGGCGCCAGTAAGATCAGCACCTTGAAAGTCTGCTCGTTGGAGGCGTGCATTTTGGAACTGGACGCCCTTTAGTTCCGCCAGAGAGAAGTCACTACCGCGCAGACCAGCTTCTCGCAGGTCCGCGTTGCTCAAGCGCGCATTCTGCAGTATTGCGCCATTCATCTGTGCCCCCCTGAAGTGAGCACCGCGTAGATCGGCAGTACGGAAATCGATGTCATTAAGCGAAGCACCGTTGAAATTGGCACCCTGCAGGTATGTCCTCGTCATGTTGGCGCTATCTAAAGTGGCATTTTGAAAGTTAGCATTGACGAGATTGGTGCCCAACCATTGTGAGTTGGCCAAGTGCGCATTTTGCAGATCGGCGCCCGCCAGATTTTTTTCAATACACAGCGTACCGGGTCGAATCATGCAGCCGTCTATTTCCCTGATAATGGGTGCGGTTTGAGCGGGGATTGCCTGGGATTGTGACAAAAGGGGCAGAAACAGCAGGCCGGCAGCTATGGCATAACTGGTTGTTACTATTTTCATCGCGTGTCCTTTAAGTGAAGATGCGGCAGCGCACATCAGATCAAGACAGGCAGCCTAGTCTCGTCTCGTCACTGGTGTGGCGAGCCTGTGACAATGAACTGCCGAGAATATAGGCTAACTGTCGGAAAGCGAGCAAAGAAGCACGCTGTCGCGGTTCGGGTCATTGTTCGATACGTTGTGCAAGCGTAAAGTTGCAGACAGTGCGCCGGGGCACTACGCTTTTGCCGTATTCGGAATAACTTTCCGTGTTTACGACGGCTCCCTAACATGTGCTCAGGCAGGTCGTCCTGACTGTTCGGTTGCTGTATTGCATGTTTCGGCTTTTGCCGCAGGCTGGGGCCGATCGGTTCAAGCCCTTGCGTTAAGATAACGGGTCGCCTGAATTGACACAAATAGTGTTGCTACTGGGTATTTGCCGGGTATCCGTGAACGAGAGTTAGATTGAAGCATGCTTGCTAAGCTGCTTCGGCCGCACGCTTGTTCACCGTCTCAATCAGCTCCCCCATATTCAACAACACGGAGTGATAAGCCCACTTCATGGCCATTAGCTGTTCGGTTTCTTGGTCTTCTGAAGGTCCGGCGCGCACGGCGTGGTCCAGACATTCCGAAAACGTCTTGAAACATTCCCATACCTCGTGCATTTCTTCGCACTTAGTACAGGCACTGATGGCAATAGCCAGCTTGTCTAGCTGTTTTTTCGCCGACTCAGCCAAGTCTTGCAGCACTGTTTTGTGCTTACGGCTGAATTCTTCCGATAAGGGTGTGTCGCTGATGCGGTCCACTAAAACAAGCGTATAGCGGAAACGCTCTACCTCGTAGGGGAGCGTTTCGGGAGAGTGATGATAGGGCATGACATGTGTTTTCTTTTCGATGTCGGCGTGTTCCGACAACTCGCGTGCGCGCATGAGCGCATTGGTGATGTCCTGTTCAATCTCCCTTTGCTTTCCGCCTTTGGCATCAGTCAGGCACTTCATACACTCGATCAGGAATTCACCACAGGCGCGCACGGCGGTCGCCAGATGTTCGTCGCCGCTGCGGTGCGCGGACATCGGCAGCAAAATGATGGCGGCAACCATGCCACAAGCTGAGCCAATGGCGATGGCGACCACTTTTTCAATGGCCGCTTCTACGGCATAAAAATCTGGAGTGACAATGACGATGGTGACGGTGACTAGGCCATAGCTGAGCGCGGGCCAGCGGGTGGTGATCAAACTCATGCTGACCACACCGATAAACAGTGAAACGAAGACGTGCCAGCCTTCCATGTCCCAAACCGCCACCAGCGCCAAGGCAATGACTGCGCCGACTAAGGCACCCAGCACGCGCGTCAGGGCGGTGCCGATGGTGCCGCCAATACTGGCCTGTACAACGAAGAGTGCAGAAAATGCCGCCCAGGTGAGTTCTGGCAAGTCAAAGAAAATCATCACTCCATACGCTAGCAAGACCGCGCCTGCCGTCTGGATGGAAATGCGAAATTCGTCCCTTTCCAGAGCCGCTTTTACACGCGCTATTGAATTGTTTACTGATTCCATTGGGGTGCTCGAATTAAGAAGATTGCTGATGCTTGGCGATGCGTGGGGTGATTTTTTTGGAAAGCGCCTGAAGCGAGGCATGAAGAAAATGAGCCAGCATGGCAATGTGCCAGTTGCCGATCCTTTGCAGTACACCTACTTTCTACATTAGTCCCACATTGGTTTAATGCTTGCTAGGCTTGTTGCTCTGACGTCCTTGATCTTATTGTTGATTACTCGATGCCACGACGCATCTTTTGTTCAAAAGAAAGACAGACACTTTTTCATTGCTATGAAAAAAGCTGAGGCGCCGTTGCATCTTAGGCCTGTGAGTGTGTTGAGTCTGTAGGACTACGCCTAGATGATTGTCAGTCTCCCTCCCAGGAACCTGGAGCACTTCAATGTCGGACTGAGAGTCGGAGTGTTCTTGCTTTGCGCAAGGAAGGGAGTGCTGTAATCACTCTTTTGAGAGTTTCCATTGGGTGCACGGGACGTCAAGTCAGCAAGCTTGCGTCATGGCGCAGGTCTTGGGTGGGATCGACGTCTGGTTGCATGGCCCTATGCGCGACTGCTGTATTACTGCGGTCAAGCCCATGCCCACCTCACCATTTAGGAGAGCAACTGAATCAGCTAAGGTGCCCTCTACGAGCAACGTCAAGGCTTGGCTTCTGCCGACAAGAGCCGGTTGACCAGCCACATCCCCGCCGGACCTGGAGGCGTGTTCTTGGACCACAGCACATCCAGGTTCACGCTGCGCGGGTAACCTTCCACAGCTAGTTCAACCAAACGCCCACTGCCATATTGGCGCACCAACTCCTGCGGCAATACCGCCCAGCCAAAGCCCTGCTCGGCCATTTCCAGAACCATAAGGTAATCCGTGGCGGACCAGACGCGCCCACCGGGGCGCTTGGTGGTGCTGCGTTCAGTGTTGAGATAAATCTGGCGGGCCGGGCGCAGGTCGTCGAGTCGCACCTCGGTCTTTTGGGACAGGTCGTGGGTATGGCCGACAAAGATGCCCATCTTGGCCGTGATCGGTAAGCGGCGGGCCACCAGATCAGTGGGGTAGCTAGGCTGTGACGCCAGCAGACCCACGTGGGCGCGTCCTGCCAGTAGTAGGCCGATGACGTCGGCGCCTTCCGAATCCAGCCATTCCAATTCAATATCGGGATATTTGTCGGAAAAACTCTGCAGAAAATTGCGGTCCTGATAGAAGGAATAGACGTCAGTCAGGCCAACCGTCAATCGTGGTTCGATTTGATCCGACAAGCGAATGCTGAGCTCTTCCAAGCGATGGGCAGCGGCCAGGATTTCCTGCACCTGGCCCAGCACTTTGAAGCCTGCTTCGGTCAACTGTGGATAGCGAGAGTTGCGCGAAAACAGCTCGATGCCAAGGTCTAGTTCGAGGTTGGCAATGGCGGTGCTGACGGTCGATTGACTCTTCTTCAATTTTCTGGCTGCGGCTGAAAAAGAGCCTTGTTCGACGGCTTCAACGAACGCTTGTAAGCCTTCTGGAGAGTACTTCATGGCGTATCCATCTATTTTGCAGATGATAAGTGATTATGTTGAATCGATTTTATAGGAGAGAATCTCATCTGTCATTTTCCGTCCCTGGCTTGGTCAAGGCAATGATGCCTGCAGGCAGCACGGCGATGGTTTGATTCAGGAGTTGGTAATGGCTCAAACGATTGAGTATCGAAGTACCATCTTGCCGTGGCTGTATCTGGCTGCGGCAATTGTCACCGAAGTGGTCGGCACCTCTTTTCTAGC
>JBBSSV010000063.1:0-8637 GCA_038241705.1 Burkholderiales bacterium
ACAAGGCATCACCATCGACGTGGCCTACCGTTATTTCGCCACGCCCAAGCGCAAGTTCATCATCGCCGACACGCCCGGGCACGAGCAGTACACCCGCAACATGATCACCGGTGCGTCGACAGCAGATGCCGTCATCATCCTAATCGACGTCTCCAAGATCGCGCTTAATTCTGAGACTGATGTTGCCACGGACGCTGTTGAACTACTGACCCAGACCAAGCGCCACTCCACCATCGCTCGCCTGCTGCAGATCGACCATGTTGTGGTTGCGCTAAACAAGATGGACCTGGTGGGATACGACCAGGCCGTTTACGACCGCATCGTCAACACCTACCAAGCTTTCGCCGATCAGCTGGGCCTGAAAGACGTCCACGCTATTCCCATCTCGGCCCTAGCCGGTGACAACGTTGTCATCCCCGGCGCCAACATGCCCTGGTATCAGGGGCCAACCTTGATCGAATTACTGGAATCGCTGTCAGTGCAAGATGAGGCCGAAGCCGCGCCACTACGTTTTCCAGTGCAATTGGTAGCGCGCCACAACGGCCATGCGGCGGATGACTTCCGTGGCTACATGGGCCGCGTCGAAGCCGGCAAGGTCAGCAAGGGCGATACCTTAATCGTTCAGCCCGGCGGCCAGCAAGCTACCGTGCGAGACATTGTCACTCTGGAAGGCTCGCTCGCGACCGCCGTTGCCGGTCAATCGATCACGCTGCTGCTGAATGAACACCTGGATATTTCGCGCGGCGACATGCTGGTGGCAGCCGACCAACCTGCCACGATATTGAAGGCGGTCGAAGCTGACCTGTGCTGGCTGTCGGAAGAGCCGCTGGACACTCGGCGCAAGTACTGGTTGAAGCACACTACCCGTCAGGTGGCTGCACGCGTGACTGGCATCGACAGCCTGCTGGACATTAATACCCAGCAACGCCACCCCGCCACCACGCTAGAACTGAACGGCATTGCCCGCGTCAGCCTCAACGTGCAGCAACCGCTGGCTGCCGACAGCTATGACGCCATTCGCGCCACCGGTTCCTTCATCCTGATTGATGAAGTCACCCACCAGACCGTGGCCGCTGGCCTGATCCGTTTGTCCTCCTGATTGCCATGTTGCGTTCTTCCCTACAGGCACCTGCTCTGGCGAGTCAGGTGCCTGGAAAAGTTTATCTGGTCGGCGCCGGTCCCGGCGCGGCCGATTTGATCACGTTGCGCGGTCTGCGCCTTCTTCAACAAGCCGATGTGGTGCTGTACGACGCCTTGGTCACGTCTGAGATGCTGGAATACTGCACCCAAGCCAAGCTGATTTCGGTCGGCAAGCGCTCGGGCCAACGCTCGACCGCGCAAATCGAAATCAACCATCAACTGGTGGAATGTGCCCGACAATATCCGATCACGGTACGTTTGAAAGGTGGCGACCCCATGCTATTCGGGCGCGCCGATGAAGAATTGAGCGCACTGGAAGCCGCCGGTATTGAAGTGGAGGTGGTGCCCGGCATCACCACCGCCTTTGCCGCCGCCGCCACGACCAAACAACCCTTGACCAAACGCGGCATCGCCCGCAGCGTTGCCTTCTTCACCTCCAGCACCGCCCCCAACGCTCCCGAGCACGACACCCTGCCTGACTGCGACACTCTTGTGCAGTACATGGGCGGCCAGGAAGCGCTGAAAACCGCCCAGCGCCTGCTGGCACAAGGCCGATCGCCCGAACTACCAGTGATCGTGGTGGAGAACTGCAGTCGCGAGAACGAGCGCGTGCAGCATTTGCAGTTGCAAGAGCTGGAAGCAGTACTGGTGGAGAAGCGTGAAGGACCGGTACTGGTGATGTTTGGGGAGACGTTTTTTCAAAGAAAACATTTAAAAAATTTCTCAAACAAAATTTAGCCACTAGTTTTCTCAAAAACAATTACCGTGGCTATAAAATAATAAAGGGCCAAAAGAGTTACCCCCGCTCCGTAGCAACGTCGGTTTCAATAGATTTCTATGCCGGACTACTGGCTGTACAAAACATGAAAATTTCTTTGCCCTGTTCCATCGTATGTGTAAATAGTCCTGAACACTTGGACAGGCTTACTTGAGATTATCTCTGCAATCGCAGCTGATTCGTCATGAGACACTGCATCTGCGGTTGTGAACGGTGTGAAGACACCAACCAAGAGAATTCCTGGGCCATGGACTTCTGCAATGCGGTGCATGGAGGGCTTGTCATATTTTTTTGCGACAATGGAATAAAGAGTTTTTGAGAATTTTTCGTCCGGGTCTATGACCAGTCGACTATCATCTGGGCTGTGCTCTACATCATCACTTGCACGGGTGGTAAGACCTATTGCGTGCCGTTTATCTAAAAAAGAATCTGTGATTTCTATCCACGATTTTTTTTCACTTATTTCAACGAATGCATCTGGTGGCTCTGGCCTACCCAGTATCTTAAAATTAATACCAGAGCACTTTAGATGAACTCCGAACTGGCGCAGAACTGCATCTTCATGCGCACTCTTCAGATCCTTGCGATTAACCATTGTGCTTAAAATTTCACGTTAGAATGGCAATGTAAATTTGATAACTGACAATAAAAACTATTTGATTTTATAAAAAATTCTCCAGTCTTTTTCAGAATTTTTGTACTTGTTCGATAGGGTGTTGACCCTTTACGCACTCACCCTCAAAACTCAACTGTTCTCCGATAACTCTATCTTTTAAGACAACGCTCATCTTTCCTGTCCGTCGATTTATCTTAGTCAAATTCAGTAGAAGCACTTGATTATCCTTACCCCTCAAAATAGCGCTTTCCGAGATCAGGTCAGAGTCAACATCCACGTTGCACACATGGTATTTATTGGTGCAGGAAGATACGAATCGCTTTTCGCTCCAGTTGTAATAATACAGTGACCGATGAAACGAATTGCTAGTATCAATTTTTAGCAAATAAGACGCGGGCTCACGTTTTGAACTAACCAAGTCAATCTCTTGACCAATGCACTCCAAAACGATTGCGTTGCTGAGTTCAGATGACAATTTATTCTCGCCGCTGTCACATCCTGCAAGGAGAACAAATGCTGCCCAAGTGATTTTTCTCATGAATCCTTTCGATGCTAATTGGCATTTTCTACATGTATTTGTGGCCAGCAATACCGTTTTTAGTCTAATTTAAATTAGGCAACGGTGAGTTCAACCGGTGGCATCAGTTTTTCAAGTCCCACTTTCTTTAAATTTACGAGTCGTCAGGTAGCTCAATGCATGCCGCATTCCGGCAATTATAAGTTACCTTGTAGAACAGACTCGAATGGTTTTTACACCATTTTTTCAGACCTGCACGGGCATTTTTCTCTTGAACACTGATATGAAAACTAGTTTATACAGTGCTTAATAGCGTAGCCGAGTCTGTTTCAACTTTTCCTGACAGTAGACGCTATAGTTTTTCAAGGCATGCAATTGTCAATTCGGCGCTGCACAGCCTCAGAAAACCACTTAAAGAGCTAACCTAGCTCAATGTAATAGCTGCATGTTAAGGGTAAAGTTAAAGGTCCATATGTTCGTTAAACAACTTTTCACCCACGCCCCAACCGCAGGTTGTTGTGGCGCTTAGATTGGAAATCAACCCAATGCACATGCTCTTCGAAAACTGGACTGGACTTTTCCGCGTGCTCGTAGTCGGTACGGCTGCCTATCTAGCGCTGGTACTGATTCTGCGTATCTCAGGCAAGAGAACCCTGACCAAACTGAACGCCTTCGATTTTGTCGTCACTGTTGCGCTGGGTTCGACACTCGCCTCGGTCATTCTCAACAAATCCATTGTGCTGGCTGAAGGCGTGCTGGCACTCGCACTTTTAGTACTGCTGCAGTTTGTGATCGCTTGGTTGTCCGTGCGTTCACCATGGTTCGAGGGACTGATCAAGTCAGAGCCGGCACTGTTGGTAAGAAAGGGACATTATCTGGATGCGTCATTACGACGCGAGCGCATTACGCGGGAAGAAGTGTTGGCAGCCATTCGCTCCCAAGGCTGGGCTGACATTGAGAAAGTCGGCGCGGTAGTTCTGGAAACCGACGGCACCATCAGTGTGATACAGGATGTCGGCGATGAAGTAGAGAGCCTGTTGCACCCAGGAAAGTGACAGGCGAGGGCACTCCGGGAGGAGTTGGCGGCTTTGACCTGAGGAACTGCAGCCAGTGGCTTTGCTTCTGGCAAGCCGCCTGCTTACAAGTTGTATTGCATCGGATTGATACTCACGCATCCGAGCATGCTCATTCAATTGGCTTGGTGTTATCAAGCAAATCATCTTCGTCAGCGCTTTCACGTTCTTTGGCAACCAGCCGCTCGATATGCTTGTCCGGGCTGGTGTCACTTTCTGTGACTTCCACTTCCGGCTGCAGCCTTGACCGGCCTATATCACGCTGCGTGACTACCGGGGCTTTACCAAAAGGGGCTTCCGTGCCTTCATCAAAGCGCAGCCGATAAATCGGCTCTGGCAGTGCGAAGCCTGCGCCTTCCAATGCAGACTTGGCTGCCTGGATTGCCAGACTGCGGCCCTTCAAAAAATCCGTATCCTTCTGATCGATCCAGCCATAAAAGCGCAATACGATATTCGAATCTCCTACATTCTCGATTACGGCCATCGCTGCCGGCTCCACCAGCACAAACTTGAGATCGTTCATTGCTTTCAGGCCGACCGCAATGCCATTGATCGGGTCGTCGTCAGCATCGACACCTAAATCGAAGGAAAAACGACGTTTGGAATTATAGGTGTAGTTGAGTATCACCGATTTGAAGACGATTAGATTTGGGATACGCAGATGGTTACCGTCAAGTGTCATCAATACCGTAGCGCGCGAAGTCAGGCGAATCACGCGCCCCTCATGGCCTTCAATGACCACAAGGTCGTTGGCACGAAATGGCTGGCGCAGGCTCAACATCAGGCTCGCAACATAATTACCAGCCATGTCGCGTGCCGCGAACCCCAGCGCAATGCCGACGACGCCAGCCCCGCCCAGTACGCCACTCAGCAATGCAGTGGCGCCCAGCACTTCCAGCGCTGCGATCAAGCCCAGCACAATGGAAATGAAGCGTATAAACGTGGCGGCGATTTCGGCCAGAAAGGGATTAGGCATGATCCAGCGCCACAGGCGGTTAATCGATGCCAGCAGATAGCCAAGCACCATGATCAATAAGCCGACTCCCATCGCGACACCCATCAATGGCAAAGCGCGCAGCAAGCCTTTCATATCAGCTTTGAACTGCCCCAGAGTTGGGGTCAGATTCGTCGTGACATCCAGGTCGCGCTCTAGGTCATTCTGGACGGTCACGACACCCGCCACACGCGACGCGATTGCTTCTGCCCGCTTGATATCGTCCGCGTTTTGCACTATTCCACTCAGGGTTACCACACCAGCTGACACCCGTATTTGAACGGCACGCAGAGGTATGATCTCGGCAAAGATGTCATGAATACGTTGGGCGATATCCTGACTTTCGGTCACTGCAACTGTCGTTGCAATTGGAGTTGAGGCAGTGGAAGGAGAAGTGGGGCTTAATGCTGGTGTTGGCGAAAGATCCTGCGCCCGCGCAAGGCCGGGAGAGCCCAAGCCCAAGACCAACGCCAATACAATTGGCAGCATGCAAGCAGATATATTTATCTGAAACGCCATGGCAATCCGATCTACTTTATGAGCGCGGTCAGTTGCCGAATCGCGCTGCAGAACCTGAAGATGAGTCTAGTTTCATCCTACCAGTAGTCTGGCACACGGCATATCTGCTCACGACGTCGCACCAAGTTTTCACCTGACGTCTTAGCGATGCAACCAGTGATCCAGCTAAAAACTTGTGGCAGAGAACTCAGCTCATTTTTAGGCTGCCAACACAATACCTGGCAATCGCTTCCAATACGCCAGAATCCTCTCCTACCGCATCTACTGTCCTGATGGTTACCTCAGGATGCACCTGACGCAATTCGTCGAGCAAAACCGGCAAATCCCGCAGCACATGCCCGCCCTGCCCCAGAAACACTGGCACCAGCGTGATGCTGGCGCAACCTTTTTTGGCCAATTGCCCAACCAGATCAGGCAAACGTGGGCTCATGAATTCGAGAAAGGCCAAGCCTACGGTGACGTCCGGCTGCTGGCTTTGCACTAGTTGCTGCAGCCTCTCAAAGGGGGCGGCCCAACGCACGTCGCGGGCACCGTGAGCGAAAAGGATCAGGGCGCGTTGCTCGACGGACGGCACAACGTAAAGGTTCGGGGTTTCGGTAGCAACGCCCGGTTGGGCACTGCTGGCAACGCTTGAGGCGGCGTTTGTATTGCTTGTAAATTCAGTTGGTTTCAATGTCGTTCCACCCATTTCAAGGCTGCAATGGCAAGCAGCAAAAAGAGGACGCTGGGCAAAATGGCTGTGGCGAACGGCGGCCAGGTATGCAGGATGCCCAGATGCTCGGCCAGACGATTCAACAGTTGGAAGCTAACGCCAATCATGATGCCAGCAAAGATTTTGAGGCTGACGCCGCCGGAGCGAAAGTGGAGATAGGCAAACGGCAAGGCCAGCGCCATCATGACAAAAACGGCAAAGGGATAGGTCAGTTTTTTCCAGAACGCGATTTCATAGCGCTCGGAACTTTGCTTGTTTTCTGCGAGATGACGCGCGTACAACGCCAGATCTTGTGCCTTCATGCGGTCAGGATCTGCAAACAGCACAGCCAAGATACCCGGCGTGATTTCGGACACCATTTCAAGCGTGTCGTGTTTGACGACCGAGACATTTGAGGCAGTCTCAATTTTTTCCGGAAACTCGGTGACGGCGACATCACTCAGACGCCAGCGGTTGTTACCGACATAGTCGGCATGGGCGGCTTCCAGCAGACGGCGCATGTGAAATTTTTGGTCGAATTCATACATGCGCACGATCTGCAACTGTCCATCGGGGCGCACCGCCCCCACGTTCAGAAAGCGCGAACCGATGACCTCGCCCGTAACGCCGTCAGCGCGCAGGGTGTCCTTGGTCCATAGCCCGGACCGGAATTCGGACCCCAAAGTGCCGCCTCTCGCTTCCTGCTTGATTTTTTCGGCCAGTTCACTCGCCTGGGGCGCAACGTATTCGCCAAAGACAAAGGTCGCAATCGCAAACACCACGCCAATCTTGGCCAGCATGAAGCCAGCCTGGGTGGTCGAAAGACTGGACACCCGCATGATAGTGAATTCCGACTTGGACGCCATCTGCGCCAGCACGTAAATCGTGCCGATCAGGGCCGCAATCGGCATCAGTTCGTAGGCATAGCCCGGCATGCTCAGAACGATATAAAAGAAGGCATGCTTCAACTGGTAGTTGCCGCGCCCGACCGAGTCGAGCTGCCCCATCATGTCGAAAAAGGCAAACAGGGCCAGAAAAGCGACCAGGACAAAAACTGCGGCTCGAATGATTTCAGCAGCGAAGTAACGCTGCAGGACCGTCATGCTGTCTCACGCCGGCTGAGCAGAGCGCGCTTGAAGGCACCCCACAGGATCAAGGGGTGGTAAGGACTGTTAGTCTTCATGCGCCACAGAAACAGCAGAATCACAATCGCGGTCACCATCAGATGCATGGGCCACCAAGCCAGTAACACTGACAGACGCGCCTGCTTGACCGCAGACTGAAAAATGCTGATGCCATTGCTGTACACCACGAACATCAGCACCGCGATAATCAAATGCATGGAGCGACCGCCACGCGGATTGCCGAAACTCATGGGGATGGCCAGCACCGTCAGCAGCAGTGCCATCAGCGGCAAAGAGGCGCGCCACATGAGTTCAGCCAGGTTCACCGGCGTTGGTATTTGTACTAGGGCAAAGGTAGGAAGTGCCCGGGAAGTGCGTAGCGCCAGTGCTCCCGCCTGTTCGGCCTTGTCGCCCACGCGAATGCCGTAACGTTCGAACTCCAGCAAGCGGAAGTCCGGCTGCAGGGGCGTGCCTTCGTAACGTCGCCCTTGGTGCAGGACGACGAAGCGTTCACCCTGTTCATTGGTTTCAACCGAGCCTTCGTTGGCAACCACGATGCTGCTCTGGCCTTTTTCTGAGGTGCTGACGAAGACATTCTTGACGCGAGTGGCGTCGCCTGAAACGCCTTCGACAAAGAACACCCGATTGGACGAGGCCGATTCAATGAAGCGGCCAGGCGTAACCCGAGCGATGTCTTCACGTTGCGAAAAACTTTCGCGCAGCTCGGCACTTTGGCCCTGGGACCAAGGTGTGAGGAAAAAACTCAGGACGCCCGTCAACAGCACCAGCGGCAATGCGAAAGTCAGGACCGGACGCACCCATTTCAGCAGGCTGGTACCGGAGGCGAACCAGACCACCATTTCAGAATCTTGATAACTACGCGTCAACACCAGCAGCACCGAAATGAAACTGCTGAGAATGACGATGATCGGCATGTAGTTCAGCGCCGAATAGCCGATGAGCGCCAACACGTCTTGCGAACTGATCTTGCCTCCGGCCGCTTGGCCGAGGATGCGGATCAGCATGGTTGTGAGGGTAATGGTAAAGAGCGTAGTAAAGACGGCGCTGGCGGTACTGACGAGCTCGCGTCGGATGGCGCGCTGAAAAATCATTACAGGTTGGCTCTATAATTGGGACAACAAAAAGGAGTAACCATGGACTTTAGCATAAAAACATTCGACCAAA
>JBBSSV010000064.1:0-8519 GCA_038241705.1 Burkholderiales bacterium
CGTTGCTGAAGAAACGCATCCTTTACAAACTCATAGCGATCAAAGGCTGCGTCTTCCAGTAGGTTGGAGGCATCCAAGAGCGCTGCCCGTCGATCCACCAAGCCCACCAGCGTGCCGGCGTTGCGCGTATGGACCGGCGTAATTTGTCCCCACGGGTCACCCTTGTAATCCAACGGCACCATGGCGCTGTCGCGCAGAGTACTCGAGCCCAGCACTGGCAGTATCACATATGGCCCTGAGGGCACGCCCCACACGCCCAGCGTCACACCTAGGTCCTGCTTATGCTTGGGCAGCCCAGCCTCGGAACTGATATCCAGTACACCGCCAAAGCCAAATGTAGTGTTGACCGCCACGCGCATGGTGTCGGACAGGCCTTTTTCGATATTCCCCTGCAAGAAATGGTTGAAAGCGGTCCAAACATCACCCATGTTGCCGAAAAAATTACCGATTGCCGTTTGCACGAAACTCGGCAGGACCGTTTGGTAGACCGTGGCAGCAGGCCGCAGGGCCACGTCGTCGAGCGTATCGTTGAAGGTGAACATCGCCCGATTGAAGCCTTCGAATGGGTCGCGTACATCTGGCTCTCCACGGGTGGTGCTGCATCCGGCTAGCATCACGGTCAGCATCAGCAATGTCAGAAAACGTCTTGAGGCGTTTTTCATTTCTCGCTGTCTCCCTTGCCTTCAGCCGCCATGCTGAAGAGAAACTGACTGATCAGGTTTTCCAGGACGATGGCTGATTGGGTCAACATGATTTCATCACCTGCGGCCAGATTTTCCAGCTCGCCGCCGGGCGCGATCCCTAAATACTGCTCTCCCAGCAAGCCTGCAGTCAGGATCCTGATCGAGGAATCCTTGGGAAACTGATAATCTTTCTGCAACTGCACGATCACGGCAGCCTGGAACATCTGGTCATCGAAAGCAATGCTCTCGACCCGCCCCACAACCACGCCAGCGCTCTTGACGGGTGCCCTCGGTTTGAGCCCGCCAATGTTGTCGAAATTCGCCGTGACAGCATACGTCTGCCCCAAGGACAGACTGCTCATGTTGCCGGCCTTGAGCGCAAGAAACACCAGCGCGGCCGCGCCCAGCAAGACAAACAGACCTACCCAAACATCCAATGATTTTTGTTGCATGTCTCAATCCCTGAAAGGGGAAATACCCAGCCCTTGCGGGCACGTTTATTCAAGTTGCCGCCGTGGCAACCTGACTATTTGCTGAACATCAATGCCGTCAACAGAAAATCCAACGCCAGCACCGTCAGCGAACCTGCCACTACCGTGCGCGTGGTTGCTCGCGCTACGCCTTCTGGCGTGGCCCTGGCTTGGTAACCCTGATACAGGGCAATGAAGGTCACGGCCACACCAAACACCACGCTCTTGATCACGCCATTGGCAATGTCCTGCCAGACATCGACGCCGTCCTGCATCTGCGACCAGAAAGCACCCTCATCCACGCCAATCATCTTGACGCCGACCAGATAGCCGCCCCAGATGCCCACGGCGCTGAAGATGGCGGCCAGCAGTGGCATGGCAATCACGCCTGCCCAGAAACGCGGTACCAGAATCCGGCGCACCGGATCCACTGCCATCATCTCCATCGCCACCAATTGCTCACCCGCTTTCATCAAGCCAATTTCTGCTGTCAGCGCGGTGCCAGCGCGCCCGGCGAACAGCAGCGCAGTCACCACCGGGCCGAGTTCACGTGTCAGAGACAGGGCCACCAGCAAGCCCAACGCCTGCTCCGAGCCATAGCGGTTCAATGTGTAGTAACCCTGCAATCCCAGCACGAAGCCTACAAACAAACCGGAGACCGCGATGATGATCAGGGAATGGCTGCCGATGAAATGGATCTGGTCCGTCATCAGGCGCGGGCGACGCAGCACGCTACCCGATGCCTTTAACAGCACCAGAAACAAGCGTGTCCCGATACCCAAGCCCACTACAAAACGACGTATGGCTGCACCGATTCCGGCCAAAAAATCAAGAATCATGCCTGTGGCTCCAGATCCAGATCTTCCGACAAGGAACGTCCGGGATAATGAAAGGGCACAGGTCCGTCATTTTCAGCGCGCACGAATTGCCGTACATATGGATCGGTGGACGCCATCATCTCATCCGGTGTGCCTTTGGCAACAATTTTGCCTTGCGACAGAAAATACACGTAGTCGGCAATGCCAAACGACTCCTGCACGTCATGCGTTACTAGCACCGAAGTTGAGCCCAGCGCATCATTCAGGCGCCGGATAAGGTTGGCAGTGACGCTTAGAGAGATCGGGTCCAATCCGGCAAAGGGTTCGTCATACATAATCAGTCGCGGGTCCAGGGCAATCGCGCGCGCTAAGGCAACCCGACGCGCCATGCCGCCAGAAATCTCGGCTGGCTTCAGATCGGCCGCATTGCGCAAGCCGACTGCGTGCAGCTTCATCAGCACTAGATCCCGAATCATGACATCCGGCAAGTCGGTATTTTCACGCAGCGGAAACGCCACGTTGTCGAACACCGTCAGGTCGGTAAACAAGGCACCCTGCTGAAATAGCATGCCAATCTCGCGACGCAAGGCATACAACTCCCGGGCATCGAGATCGGCCACATCCTTGCCATCCACGCGTACGCTGCCAGCCTGCGGCTGCAGTTGGCCACCGATCAGGCGCAGAATGGTGGTCTTGCCAGAACCCGAGCCACCCATGACTGCCACCACCTTGCCGCGCGGCAGGTCCATGTCCAGCCCTGACAAAATCAGGCGCTCGCCATAGCCGAACTGCAGGTTGCGAATTTCTACAAGGGAAGGCACAACAATAAAAATCCTGGATAAATGCTACAAACAAAATGTCAAGGAGGCATTGTAAGCGAAGCCCATTACCGCTGCTCGTCCTACGCTTGGCTAGCTGTTATCAGCACCTGAATTCTTGCCATCTGTTGGGTGGCATCCACACTTCCCAGCGTTTTCACCACCCGTAATCAAGGATGGGGACCGCTTTGCTTTTGTAGGCTACGCCGCCAGAAAAATATTTAAGGCGTGTGCTGAGAGGAGTGAGACAGATCGCGCACAGGCTCAGTCGTGACGTCCAGATCTGGATCGTACTCCGGACTGGCTTCGACCTGAGCGCGGCTGGCATCCAACATCACGCTGCCCGATGCCCAGCTAATCTGCGCAATCCGCTGCGGTGCAACCAGCACATGCTTGCCTGGCCACCAGTTGCGGGTATCGATCACCATCAATCCAAGCTTCCAGCTGTCTTCGGCAAACAGGAAGTCTTCCACATGCCCAAGCGCGCCATCGCTGGCCTGGATATCGTACCCACTCACTTCCCGCGCGCTGCGCAGATCCGGATCCTGCTGCGCCCTCTCCTCCTCTCGCCGCTGCTCGAGCGCCGCGTATGCCTCGGCATCCAGCGGTAGAGGAGATACCATGGACGGCAAGGTGGCCTGGCCCCAGAGATAGGGCCCCGACCAGTAATCGGCATAACCATAGTATTGATGGAATTCGCTTTCACGCTGCCGCGACACCGGCTTGGCGGCATCGACATCGGGGCTGTTTTCCACCTGCTTGCGCGTCAGCGCAACGCGCACGACCTCTTGCTCCCACTCGATCCCTTGAATGGAAATGGGCGACACCAGCATTTGTCTACCCATCAGCCAGCCGCCAGTCTCGACCACCAGATAACGGATCGTCCAGGACTGATCGTCAAACAGCACATCATGCACCCGCCCCAGTTCAGCATCCAGAGCGGCGATCGAAAACCGCTTGAGCGCTTTAACACTACGCAATACAGCCATGCTTGCCCCCTTTTTAAACACCTAACAGGCGCACCTGCTCATTCTGTCCTTGTGCCTTCCAACTCTACATGAATACCTTCACTGCGCCCTGCAGACAGCAGGCTCCCTAACTAGAGCCTGAACGGCCGATTCAGTCTGCGAAAGCAAGCCAAGGGCCCTAACATGCCGGATGGCCTCTGCCGAACACCTTGATCACACCTTCAACGCAGGGCGCAATTTACATGTACTTGCAGGGATTGCGTGGATAAAAGGGAAGGTTCTTGCACGCTCATTGTTCTGCGTCAGCCAGGGTTGATATGGAAGCTGCACAGTAGTTCTGTGCGTACCCAAATATTTTTTAAACGCATCTCATTTCATTACAGGGAGTTTTTATGCGAAAGATCGCCATTCTTATTTCAATGATGTTTGCCTTGGGGCTAGGTGCCTGCTCTTCCACTGAGTCGTCACGCTCAACCGGTCAGACCTTGGACGATGCCAGCATCACCACCCGAGTCAAGACAGCTATTGCCCAAGAGCAGGGAGTGGGCGAAGCAGCGCGCATCAATATCGACACCTACAGGGGCACGGTTTCTCTGGGTGGTTTTGTGGACACGGGAGAGCAACGCCAGGCTGCAGCCAAGGCCGCTAGCCAAGTGCCAGGCGTTGACCGGGTCGTCAACAACTTGATACTGAAGAAGCGGCAATAAGCCAGTGCCTAAGGCTACTTAATAAAAAAGCCAGCGCAGGTTGATAACCTGCGCTGGCTTTTTATATTTTCTTTGGGTTAAACCCTAAAAAGTTAGGCGCTAGAACGGAATGTCATCATCCATGTCGGAAAAGCTGGATGCTGGCCGGGGCGCTGCGCCGCCTTGTTGATTGCCTTGTTGCTGGTTGCTTTGCTGATTGTTTTGCTGCTGGCGTGCCGGCGGAGCCTGGTTGTAGCCCTCGTCCATGGGGGCACTGCCGCTGCCGGGGCGTCCACCCAGCATTTGCATGTTGTCAGCACGAATCTCCGTGGTGTAGCGCTCCACTCCTTCCTTGTCAGTCCATTTGCGCGTACGCAGACTACCTTCAACATAGACTTGGCTACCCTTCTTTAGGTATTGCCCAGCGATTTCGGCCAGACGACCAAAGAAGGCCACGCGATGCCACTCGGTTGCCTCTTTCTGCTCGCCAGAGGTCTTGTCCTTCCAGCGGTCGGTTGTTGCCACGGCGATATTGGTCATGGCGTCGCCGCTGGGCATGTAGCGGGTTTCCGGATCGCGTCCGAGGTTGCCGACGATGATGACTTTGTTGATCGATGCCATTAAGTTCTCCAGTTAGACTGTTGCAGCCCGTTGCGCACTGCCGCGGCGCGAAATGTTGTTCATGCTGAGGGCAATTATAAGCCAGACAATTGTCAGGACGGCACCGCCAGCAAACACGGAAGCTGGTCCCAGATGCTGCACCATCCAGCCGCCTGCGGCACCGCCCGTAAACAAGCCCAAGGCTTGCAGGGTGTTATACACGCCCAGCGCCGCGCCACGTCCAGCTGTCGGTGCCACCCGGCTGACGATCGACGGCAGGCTTGCTTCCAGTAGATTGAAAGCGATGAAAAAGGCCAGCAGCAAGCCTACCAGCACCTGCCAAGCCACGTTGGTTTGCGACAGTGCCAATCCAAAGCCAACCTGTACCAGCAACAACAAGCCGATCGCGGCGACGAAGACCTGCTTCATCTTGCCCTTCTTCTCGCCTACAAAAATCGGAGGCAACATCAACAAAAAAGACACCACGACCACGGGCAGATAAATCTTCCAGTGGCTGGAGACCGGCAAGCCTGCCGCCTGTACCAAGACTGCAGGAATCACCACGAACATCGCCATTTGGGCGGCATGCAGGGCAAAGACACCGTAGTTCAAGCGCAGCAGCTCTTTGTTACGCAACACCGTGGAAAACGAGGTGCGCGTGGCGGGTAGCTGTGGTGCTACCGGCACCACATACACCACCACCAAAATGGCCAGCAAAGAAAGGACGCCAATCAGAACGAACATGCCGCCCATACCGATGGCGCTGTACAGCAACGGGGCCAGCACCATGGAGCCGGCAAAAGTCAGACCGATGGAAACGCCAACCATGGCCATGGCCTTGGTCCGATGCTCATCACGCGTGGTATCGGCGATCAGGGCTGTAAGAGCAGCCGAAATGGCACCGGCACCTTGCAGCGCCCGGCCAATGATCACCCACACGATGTCGCTGGCAGCGGCCGCCACGAAAGAGCCCAAGGCAAATACCAACAGACCCAGGATGATGATGCGCTTGCGGCCATAGCGATCCGACGCTGCGCCCAGTGGAATCTGGCCAAAGGACTGGGTCAGTCCGTAGATGCCCAGCGCCAGCCCAACCAGGGTGGCGTTATCGCCGCCAGGCAAGGTTTGAGCGTGAACGGCAAACACCGGCAAGATCAGAAACAGGCCAAGCATGCGCAAGGCAAAAACCGACGCCAGCGACGTGCTGGAACGGATTTCTGCCCGCGTCATTGCACTTTTTTTGGTTTTGGCAGTGGCAGACATAGAGGCATTAGGGAGGAATCGGGGAATACCCCGGCGCCGCGAGCACGGCGAAAACTGGCCTCGCGACAGACCGTAGCGGTAGCCAGCAAGACGCAAATTACTTGGGTTTCCAAAAGCCGTTATAGTAGCAGGTTGACTCCCGTTCCTACCGGTCGAGGCGTTTCTCAGATATTCGTCGGCGGCCGGACAACTCCACGCTGAAAGCTTGTACATGGAAGAAATCCGGATTCGCGGTGCTCGTACTCACAATCTTAAAAACATCAATCTCGATCTGCCGCGCAACAAGCTGGTGGTGATTACTGGCTTGTCCGGTTCCGGCAAGTCGTCGCTGGCCTTCGATACGCTGTATGCCGAAGGCCAGCGACGCTATGTCGAGTCCCTTTCAGCCTACGCCCGCCAGTTTCTGCAATTGATGGAAAAACCGGACGTGGACCTGATCGAAGGCCTGTCGCCCGCCATTTCGATTGAGCAAAAAGCCACTTCGCACAATCCGCGCTCGACGGTGGGTACGGTCACGGAAATTCACGACTATCTGCGGCTGCTGTTTGCCCGGGTCGGCACGCCCTATTGCCCGTCTCATCCTGAGATACCGCTGGCGGCGCAGTCGGTGTCGCAAATGGTGGATGCGGCCTTAGCGCTGCCGGAAGAAACCCGGCTGATGATTCTGGCGCCGGTGGTAGCCAATCGCAAGGGAGAACACGTCGACCTGTTCGAGCAAATGCAGGCGCAGGGCTTCGTGCGCTTTCGCGTCCAGAGCGGCACCTGCGCGTCGCGCGTCGTCGAAGTCGAAGACCTGCCGAAACTGAAGAAAACAGAAAAGCACAGCATCGACGTCGTGATTGACCGAGTGCGGGTGCGGCCCGATCTCAAGCAACGCTTGGCGGAAAGCTTCGAAACCGCGCTGCGTCTGGCCGATGGCCGGGCTTTTGCTGTGGAAATGGATAGCGGCACGGAACACGTTTTTTCCAGTCGCTTTGCGTGCAATGCCTGCGGCTATTCGCTGCAAGAGCTGGAGCCGCGCCTGTTTTCTTTTAACAATCCCATGGGCGCGTGTCCGGAATGTGACGGACTGGGGCATATCGAATTCTTCGATCCCAAGCGCATCGTCGCCTTCCCCAATCTGTCGTTGGCATCGGGCGCGGTCAAGGGCTGGGATCGCCGCAACCAATTCTATTTTCAGATGCTGTCGAATCTGGGTACCTACTACGATTTTGACGTGGAGCTGCCGTTTGAGGAACTGCCGCTCACAGCGCAGGATGTCATCCTGCACGGTTCGGGCAAGGAGAAAATTCCGTTCGCCTACATGAGTGAACGCGGCCGCGCCGTGGTGCGCGAACATATCTTCGAGGGCGTGGTCCACAACTTGCAGCGGCGTTATCGGGAAACGGACTCTTCCACCGTACGCGAGGAACTGGCCAAGTTCATCAACGAAAAGGAATGCCCCTCCTGTCACGGCGCTCGCCTGCGGGCCGAGGCCCGGCATGTGATGGTAGGCAACGGCGAGCAGCAACGTGCAATTTTTCAGGTCGCGGCCATGCCGCTGCGCCAAACCTTGGCATTTTTTGAGACCCTACATCTGGAAGGATCCAAGAAGGAAATCGCCGAGCGCATCATCCGCGAAATTATTGCCCGCCTGACCTTCCTGAATAACGTCGGACTGGATTATCTGTCTCTCGAACGCAGCGCTGACACCCTGTCCGGCGGTGAAGCCCAGCGTATCCGGCTGGCCTCGCAAATCGGCTCCGGCCTAACCGGAGTGATGTACGTGCTGGACGAGCCGTCCATCGGCCTGCACCAGCGCGACAACGACCGTCTGATCGAAACGCTGAAGCACCTGCGCGACATCGGCAACAGCGTGCTGGTGGTCGAACATGACGAGGATGCCATCCGTTGCGCCGACCATATCGTCGACATGGGCCTGGGTGCAGGCGTGCATGGGGGCGAAGTCATTGCCCAGGGCACACTCGAAGAAATCCTGAGCAACAAGCAGTCGCTCACGGCGCAATACCTGAATGGCACCCTGAAAATTGTTATGCCCGAGACGCGTACGCCAGTCGACCCGCAGCGCCTGCTGGTGATCGAAGGTGCCAGCGGCAATAACCTCAAAAACGTAACCTTTACGCTGCCAGTAGGGCTGCTGACTTGCGTGACGGGCGTATCAGGCTCGGGCAAGTCCACCCTGGTCAATGACACGCTCTACCCCGCGGCGTCAC
>JBBSSV010000065.1:0-8408 GCA_038241705.1 Burkholderiales bacterium
AGAAGCGGGAAAGCGTCATGTGTCGCATCAATAGCGAATGTCTGCACGCCGATTGTCAGCCCAGGACGTTTCGTCGCTGCCTGTCGAATTGGGCTTTTCTTTACCAAAGGAGACAGCTTCCATCTGGGTTTCTTCTACGCCGAGTAGAGCAAAGGCGCGGCGTACGGCTTCAGCGCGTTTTTGACCCAGTGCCAGGTTGTATTCACTTCCGCCGCGCTCATCGGTATTACCTTGAATGACGATCTTGCGATCCTTGTGGGCATTCAGATAACGGGCGTGGGCGGCGATCAGAGAGCGATAATCCTCACCGATGGCATAGCTGTCGAGATCAAAGTAGATGCTGCGCTGGGCTAGGACACTTTGTGGATCGTTCAGCGCATCGGTCGAGCCGGTATTGACCGGCGCAACGTTGCGGGTATCTAGATTGGATGCGGCGCCAGCGCCGGAACGGTCCTCGATTGGGGCATTGTCATCCAGTTTGACCGACGAACAGGCATTGAGCAGTACGGCGGCAGTGACGATCAGGGACAGGTGTTTCAGAGTGCGCATTGGGTTCTCCACGTTAATTGTTTTTTAATATTGTGCTAGTGCATTATTTCATGAAAGGACCCCAGGTGGGCTCCCGGATGTCACCCGCCTGAAGGGTCAGGCGATACTTGACACGACCATCGACCGACACCACGGCAAGCGAGCCACGTCGCCCCGATTCTGTGGCGTACATGATGTATTGGCCGTTGGGTGCAAAACTGGGAGACTCGTCCCGACTAGTGTCGGACAGACGCAGCTCCTGGCCGTTGGCCAAGTCCAGCACATACAGCTGGAACCGGCCATCGCGCCGCGAAATATATGCCAGGTGCTTGCCATCCGGAGAAATCCGGGGGCTGATGTTGTAGCTGCCGCTGAAGGACACGCGTTGGGCATTGCCGCCCGCTGCCGACATGCGATAGATCTGCGGGCTGCCGCTGCGATCGCTAGTGAAGTAGATGTTCTTGCCATCGGCTGAGAACTGCGGCTCGGTATCGATGGAGTTGGTATTAGTCAGACGGCGCAGATTGCTGCCATCAGCATTGACGGTGTATACCTGGGTCAGAGTGTTGCGGGCCAAGGCAATGGCCAAGGTGCGGCCATCGGGCGACCAGGAAGGAGCGGAATTACTGCCCTTAAAATTGGCCACCACTGTGCGCTGCCGGTTGACCAGGTTCTGCACATAGATCACCGGCTTCTTGTTTTCAAAGGACACGTAGGCCACACGCGTGCCGTCGGGCGACCAGGCCGGCGAAATGATGGGTTCGTTCGAGCTCAGTGCTAGGTGGGTATTTTCGCCATCGGCATCGGCGATCTCCAGTCGGTACTGATTGCCGACCTTGGTGACGTAAGCGATGCGCGTCGCAAACGCGCCCGGCACACCGAGCAGTTTGGCGTAAATGTCATCCGCAATCTTGTGTGCAGTGATCCGGGTAGACTGCGGCGGTGCTGCCAGGGCCAGGGCCGACAGGGCATTGGCGCGAGTGATGTCATACAGTTTGTAGCGCACGTCTAACCGACCGTCTGCTAAGCGCTGGACGCTGCCCGCGACCAAAGCCACGGCACCGCGATTACGCCAGTCGGCAAAGTCGACGGGGGCGGTTTCGTTCATGACGCCGCCAGTATCCATGATGCGAAACATTCCACTGCGTGCCAAATCCTGCTTGATGATGGCTGAGACCTGCGCAGGTGCAATCGATTCATCGGCAAAACCGGCAATGGCAATCGGAATCTGGTTGGCGCCAACGCCGGAGATTTCCACTCGCAACTGCTGAGCCTGGACCGCTGTGGCTAGGACCAGCCCGAAGAGCAGGAAAACACGCAGGAAGAGTTTTTTTGTCATGGCTTACTGATCTTTCGGTTCATGGGACAGAATAAGACTGGATGGTACCTGTCCATTCTTGTCGGGAGGGAAAGGTTGCGATCGCTCAATGGCGCGCGACACCGCTTCGTCAAAGCCGGGCATGCCCGAGGAGCGCTGCTTGCGGATACCGCGCACTGAACCATCGGGCAGGAGGTCAATCACGTATTCCACAGCCGGATTGTTAGTCAAATCCGGTGGCACGTTGAAGATGGTGTTGGACTTGATTTTGGCGCCCACGCGGCGAGAATAGTCAGAGTCGGCCCTGCCGCCTTGCGATTTGGCCGCCTCACCAATGCCGCCTGTGCCAGCCTGCGCTTGCAGGCGTTCAAGGTTTTCGGCATGGCGACGGTCGGCTTCGGCTTTCTTCGCGGCCTGCTCCTTAGCTGCTTTTTCCTTGGCAATTTTCTCTTTGGCTGCCTTTTCTTTTTCGGCCTTTTCTCGCTCAGCTTTTTCCTTGGCGGCTTTCTCCTTCTCAGCCTTTTCTTTGGCTGCCTTTCCCTGCGCCTGCTCTTGCTGGCGGCGTTCTTCTTCGGCAGCCTGCTGTTTCTTGCGGGTGGCTTCCTGTTTCTCGGTTTCGCGATTTTCTGCTTCACGCCGTTTCTGTTCCTCGGCGCGCTTGTCGGCTTCCTGCTTTTCGGTTTCGCGTTTTTGTGCCGTCTGTCGCTCGGCTTCGCGCTGCTTTTCCAATTCCTTGCGCTTTTTTTTCTGTTGCAGAGCAATGTCAGGATCAACCGCAGGCATTTCTTTTTTTGCCACTTCTGGTTCTGGCGCCTTGGGCGCAGGACGTGGTGTCGGCTCGGGCTCTGGTGCCGGTGTTTTAGGAGCAGACTTTTCGACGGTAGGCTCAGGGGCTGCTTCACGCATTTCCGAGTCCCAGATTTCCGCTTCTACCGCCACTGGGGTTTCGTTTTGCCAGCGCACGCCTATCCACAGCATGGCCAATAAAGCCAGATGCACGAACACGGCCAGAGCCACCGCACGCAGTCGGCCGCGCTCGGAAGGAACCTGGTAATGGGTGGATCTAGCCATGGTGTTTCACATTAATTGGTGGCCAGCCCGACACGGGCAAAGCCTATTTTTTTGGCTTGCGCCACGATCTGGATGACTTCATCGTAGCGAATATCCTTGTCTGCAGAAATCATGACGGCCAAATCCGGCTGCTCGGCATGCAAATCTGCCAGTCGCCGGCCCAAGTCAGCCCTGCCTGAAGCGGTTTCGGCCTCGCTTCTGTCCTTGCCGCTGGTGATGCCAATGCTGGCGGTGGTGTCCGTCTTCAGATTAATCTCGATGTACTCCGACGGCGGCTGGGTGGACAGCCCGGCCGTAGGCAGGTTGATGACACTGGGATTGGTCAGGGGGGCGGCGACCATGAAGATAATCAGCAGCACTAACATCACGTCGATATAAGGCACGACGTTGATTTCAGACTTGAACTTACGGGTCCGTGAGCCGCGCATGGAAGAGAAGTCTGCCATCAGTTTGCCTGTCGCTGCAAGATGTTGGAGAATTCTTCGACAAAGCCTTCGAATCGGATGGCTAGACGGTCAATGTCGTGGGAATAGCGGTTATAGGCCACCACGGCTGGAATGGCAGCAAACAGGCCGATGGCGGTGGCAATTAGAGCTTCGGCAATGCCGGGTGCGACCGCTGCCAAGTTGGCCTGCTGCACGTTGGCCAGGCCGCGAAAGGCGTTCATGATGCCCCAGACAGTACCGAGCAGGCCGACATAGGGCGATACCGAGCCAACCGAGGCCAGGAATGCCAGATGGGTTTCCAGGGCATCGATTTCACGTTGGAAGGCGGCGCGCATGGCACGGCGGGCGCCGTCGAGCATGACGGTGCTGTCAGTGGCAGATTGGTTGGCGCTGTTTTTTGCATTCTTGGCTTTGTGGAATTCCGCCATGCCGGCTTCGAAGATGCGCTCCAGCGCGCCGGTTTGGCCGCTGCGCTGGCGCTGGCTGGAGGCGGCTTCTTCATACAGCGTGTTCAGGTTGCCGCCAGACCAGAAGACGCGCTCGAATTCCTCGGTCTGGCGTTGGGCACGGCGGATGCTTCCCATCTTGCGAAAGATGTAGGTCCAACTCATGATCGATACCAGCAGCAACAGCAGCATCACTAGTTGCACCACCAATGAAGCGTTGCTGATCAGGGAAATGAAGGAAAGATCTTGGGTAACGGTCATGGGGCAATTGAGCAGTAAGCCAAAGTGAATCGGTCAATGATTGCAGGACAGGCCTGAATTGTAACCAGCCGGGGTGTCAGGGCGGTTATGCGGGGTTGATTCTGGCCAGCACCTCTGCCGGAATCGCCGTGGGACGGAAGGTTTGCAGATCGACGCAACCCACTTTGATGCGTCCGGAACTAATCAACTGGCGCGACTGCTGTGAAGAAGATGTGTCCACACGCCAAGCTTCTTGAAAGAATTCCACGGAAGCGCGCCCAAAGCGTTCGATCCTGACGGTCACTTCGAGTTCGTCATCCAGGTGCGCCGGTGAATGATAGTCGACCGAAGTGCTTTTGACGACAAACACGCATCCGTGCGTTTCAGTCATGGCTTGCTGCCCTACGCCGGCAGCCCGCAGCCATTCGGTCCGGGCGCGCTCAAAAAACTTGAGGTAGTTGGCATAGAACACCACACCGCCTGCATCAGTGTCCTCGAAGTATACGCGCAGGGTCCAGCTAAAATTTTGCAGCATTGTGACAATTCTTTTCGTTTTTGATGGCTCTGGAGAAGGCGAGCGGAGTTCCGCAATGATGCGCGTTTGCGCTGGCATTCAACTACCTGTGCACTGATGCATTCCAATCATGTCGGCTGGTTGCGCTTGATGGACAAGGGGCCAAATCCTTGGCAGGTGGGCATCATCTCGATGTAATTGATATTCACATGTGCCGGCGCAGTCGCCGCCCAGTAAGCCGCTGCGGCCACATCCGCTGCGCTCAGGGGCTGGGTGCCTTCGTACACCTTAGAGGCGGCGTGGTCATCTCCCTTGAGGCGCACATTGGAGAACTCGGTGCCCCCTGCCAGTCCAGGTGCAATGTTCGTGGCGCGCACGCCCGTGCCAACCAGATCGGCCAGCAGATTCAAGGTGAATTGGTGCACAAAGGCCTTGGTCGCGCCGTAAGCATTGCCGCCAGGATAAGGGTAGGCGCCAGCCGGCGAGCCAATGTTGATGATCATGCCGCTGCCGCGTGCCACCATAGCTGGCAAGAGCATATGAGTCATGGTGACCAGGCCTTTGCAGTTGGTGTCGATCATGGTTTCCCAGTCTTCGAGCAGTGCGCGTTGGGCTGGCTCCACTCCCAACGCCAAGCCGGCATTGTTGATCAGGATGTCGATGGGGAGCCACTCTGACGGCAGGCTCTCCAGAGCCGACGAGATCGACGCTTTGCGGCTGACATCCAGCATCAGGGGCAGGATATGTGGAGAATGTTCGGCGGCCAGCTCGTCCAGGCGTTCGCTGCGCCGTCCGGTGGCGATCACTTGGTGTCCATGGCGCGCAAACTTGCGCGCCATTTCTGCGCCAAAGCCTGAGCTAGCGCCCGTAATCAAGATAATCATGCTGGGTTCCTCGTAGCAGTTCCGTAGGAGCAAGTTAGGGTAAAACAGATCCTGCCTTAAAGGCATCGTGTCAAAATTGTAGCCCAATCACCGTTGGTGTCTGCCAGTTGACTGGTTACAGATAGTGAAATTCATGCCCAGCAGCTGGCTTTTCAGGGTGATGCCTCAAGCCCAGGCCATAGGAGTTCCGTGTTCAACAAGGCAGGGATGGCACCGCGCAGGGCATTGCATACCATCAGCGCTTCGGCTTGCTGGACCTCTGCCAGCGTCAGGTCGCGTTCCTCGGCTTGCCAGGTCGGGTCTTCCAGCAACATACTACGCATTACGCCCGGCAATACGCCTGCTGACAGTGGCGGGGTGTACCAGCGGTTTTCCAGACGAACGAAGAGAGTGCTGCGTCCACCCTCTGTGACATGGTCCTTCTTGTTGCAGAATAAGACATCGAAAGCTCCATTCTGTTCAGCAAAGCGCCAAGCGGCGTCATAGGCATAGCGCACGCTGGTCTTATGCTGCAAGAACAGGGAAGAGACGGGCGCTGCTTGCCGGGCCAGCAGCAATTGAACGGGCGATGACAAGGTTGTAAGTGGGGCGGTATTGATGTGAAAGCGTCCATCAGACTGCAGAGTCAGACGCAAGCGAAATTCTGTGGCAACAGGAAGGTTGACACAAGTTTGCTGCAAGGCCGCACGCAGTGTTTTTTCGTCGTATGCAAAGCCGAAGTAGGTCGCTGAATTCGTCAGCCGCAACAAATGGCGCGGCAGATGTCGGCATCCCTGCTCGTGGGTGGCATGCATGGTCTCGAAAAGCTCGAAGTCTGGCTGCAGCCCCGTCAAAAAGCGCGCCTTGAGCTGACATTCCTCATATTCGGCTGCTGGGTCGCTGTCATGCACAATGCCGGCGCCCACGCCCATAGTGGCGGCGCGGATGCCTGTCTGCTCAGGTGCTTGCAGGGTCAGCGTGCGGATGGGGACGGCCAGGCAGAAGTCGCCAAGCTGATCGTTGTTTTCTGGCGGTTGCAACCAGCCAATGGCCCCGGTATACAAACCACGTGGCGTGGTTTCAAGTTCATTGATGATTTCCATGGTGCGGCGCTTGGGCGCGCCCGTGATCGAGCCGCAGGGATAGAGCGCTTCCAATACCTGCGCCAGCCCCAGTTCCGGTAGCAACTCGGCGGTGATGGTCGAGGTCACCTGCAGCACGCGTCCATGGTGTTCGACAGTGAACAAGTCGGGCACGTTGACGGAACCCGGTAGCGCAATGCGGCCTAGATCGTTGCGCAGCAAATCGACGATCATCAAGTTTTCGGCGCGCGTTTTTGGGTCTTCGACCAGCGCCTTAGCCGCAGCCGCGTTGCGGTTGGGATCGGCGCTGGCCGCAGCTGTGCCTTTCATTGGCCGGGCAGTCAGCCGTCCCTGCTCATGACGCACAAACAGTTCAGGAGAGAACGACAAGATGGCGGCGCCGTCCGGCAGGGTGATCAGGGCACCGTAGGGCACTGGCTGGCGCGTGCGCAGCCGCTGGTACAAGGCCACAGGAGAGCCGTAGGCGTCAGCCTGCAAGCGGTAGGTGTAATTCACCTGATAGGTGTCGCCGGCACCCAAGTAAGCATGGATGTGTGCGAGTGCAGCCATGAATTCTTTCTGGCTGACACTCGCACGGCATTGACTGATACCAGCCGGCACGGAGCCTGAACCTGACAATGCGTTTTCACAGGCGCTGGCCAGCCAGCTTTGCACGCCTGCTGCGTCCATCAAGCGGCAACCCTTGAATATCAGTGCCTGACCCTCGGCGCCAGAGCTGGCTTCAACGGTCTGATTGGTGCCGATCTGGCCAAGCTCATAATCCAGCAAGAGTACTGCATGCCAGCCTTGTGCCAGCGCGTGCTGCAAGCTTGTCAGCAGTGTTGGTAATTGCGCGCCATTCGTGCAGGACAGGGTGCCTGCATAATCCGCGTAGAGACGCGAACGGGGATTGGCCAGGGTGGCAGTACAGTCATCGAGTAGGGCAAAGCAGGGGGCTTGGCCCTGCTTTGCAGGGGTAAAGAGTAGCTCGGATGCGAGAGGACCGAAATCGGGCACGGGCATGACATTCGGAAAAGGAAAGGTGAGCGCAGCCGCGCAGGAGCAGCACGTAGGACTAGCTCGGCAATTGCGCCGCATGATACCTTTTTCTTATGTGGCGACAGAAGACACTGAGTGCTTGATTTCTTCACCTTTGGTTGCAAAAAGAATTTTTCTGACGGCGCAGTGGTTTGAATGGCGTGCCCAGCGTGCTCCTTTCTTGCCCAAAGCGAAGCCCTAATCTACAATGGCTGACCATTTCGTCCCACGTAACTGGCGAAAATTCAAGGCCCAGCAGGCCTTGAAAAGATGGATATCCATCAGGGAGCGTGGGATTTCAACAGCCGTGCGCCTGGGTAGCCAAGATGGAAGAGCGTATGAGGCTGCCCGTATCTCCTTGTTTCAGGCCCTCATTCGATGTAGGCAAGCCGCTACTTGCGCGACCCTTCGTGCCCAGCACCGTTGTGTGCGTCGAAAACGGCTTGCCCTGTCTAACGATTGATTGGAGTATTCCATGTTTGCAAAAGATCAAACCCTTGCCAAGGTCGACCCTGAACTGTGGTCGGCGATTCAGCTTGAAAACAACCGCCAGCAGGACCATATCGAGCTGATCGCATCGGAAAACTATTGCTCGCCAGCCGTGATGGAAGCACAAGGTTCGCAACTGACCAACAAGTATGCGGAAGGCTATCCCGGCAAGCGCTATTACGGCGGCTGCGAATATGTTGATATCGCCGAAACGCTGGCCATTGATCGCCTGAAGGAGCTGTTCGGTGCTGAAGCCGCCAACGTCCAGCCCAACTCCGGCTCGCAAGCCAACCAGGGCGTGTTCCTGGCCATGTTGAATCCCGGTGACACCATCATGGGCATGTCGCTGGCTGAAGGTGGTCACTTGACCCAC
>JBBSSV010000066.1:0-8393 GCA_038241705.1 Burkholderiales bacterium
CATCGTCAGCTGCCCGAATGCGGTGTTGAGAACGACATTGGCCGTCTTGCGCCCGACCCCTGGCAGCGCCTCAAGCGCCTCGCGTGTGTCAGGAACAACGCCACCATGACGCTCCAGCAATAACTGGCAGGTGGCAATCACATTTTTGGTCTTAGTGTTGTACAGGCCAATGGTCTGAATGTAGGGCGTCAAGCCTTCAACGCCCAGCGCCAGAATGGCCGCAGGCGTATTTGCGACCGGAAACAGTTTGCGCGTGGCCTTGTTGACCGAGACGTCGGTGGCCTGCGCCGACAGGATGACGGCTATCAAAAGTTCAAATTCCGAGCTGTACTCAAGTTCGGTGGTGGGATGTGGGTTGGCTGCCCGGAAACGGGTAAAAATTTCTCTGCGTTTTTCAGCGTTCATGGTCAGCGGGTGAGGAGGGGTTGGCCACAGCGTGTCGTTGCCGGCGCGCACGCTCGATAGCGGCCTGGAGGATAGCTTGCTTGCGAGTCTGGGCGGCTTGTTCTTCCGTATGGGGCTGGCTGTTTGCTTTGGGACGAGCCCGGGCAGCAGCGCGGGCCGAGAGGCGCGCTTCCTTCTCCTGCCGCTCCTTCTCCAGGCGCAGGGTGCGGTCTTCGTAACGCCTGCGGGCTGCATCCGCCTGCTCCTGCGTCCAGGTATCCCAGCCAGTCTTGCCGGGGGTCACCTCTAGCATATGAATACAATCCACGGGGCAGGGCGCGACACACAAGTCGCACCCGGTGCACCACTCTGGCCAGACGGTATGCATCTGCTTGGGCGCGCCGATGATGGCGTCCACAGGACAGGCCTGAATACACAGAGTGCAGCCAATGCACAAGGTTTCGTCTATCCATGCCACGCTCCGGTTGCGCGCAACGCCATGCGCCGGATTTAGGGGAATGAATGGCTTGCCTAGCAAAGCTGCCAGCCGGCTTATTCCTGTGTCACCGCCCGGCGGGCACTGGTTGTGGCTGGCGCTGCCATTGGCCATTGCTTCGGCATAAGGGCGGCAGGCAGGATAACCACATTTAGTGCATTGAGTCTGTGGCAGCAGCGCTTCTAGTTGATCAGCCAGCGATGGCGCAGGGGTGCAGGCAGAGTAGGACGGGACTAAAGGCATTTGCGTATTATCCTGGGATTAAGGCAGGCCTTGAAACTGGGCAGAAAAAAAGAAGGCGCAATAGCTTATATTGCGATTTCTGAAAAATCCTGAGCCACAAGGTAGCTCTGCGCCTAGGTGCAGAGTCGCTATGCAACTGACGAAAACAAGCGAAAAATGCATTAGAGTGCATATTGGTGCATATCAATGTCTTGAGGTGTAGATAAATTGAAAAACTCTATTTGCCATTGTCATCATGATCTATCTTACTGATTGTATTAAGTATTCTGGTTCATTGACTGAAAAAGATTCGTGCTGAAACGATTTGACATCAAATTTTTAGGGGAGTATTATGAATGCATCTCTTCGCAACACAAAAGAGGGAAACAGGAAAAGGATACAAGGTAAGGTGTTCGTGTTCGCGATGCTAAATGCCAATGGTTTAGTTGAAATTAATGTGAGCCACTATGGAAACCAGTATTGAACTGGTCGCAGTCAATGATTCTCTTTGCATTTTGCAAAGTATTCGCAGGATTGCGCAGTGCATCGGGCAGCATTCGAAGCGGCTGTCCTCCACGCATAATATTACTTCGCCGCAGTTGGTGGCTTTGATGGCAATTGGCCAGTTAGGGCAGGGAACGCTCAGATCCATCGGACGTGCCATTCAGTTGAGCCCGAGCACCGTAGTCGGGATCGTGGATAGGCTGGAAGAAAAAGGGCTTGTGCGTCGCGAGCGCGACATTAAGGACCGGCGCAATGTGTTTGTTCGGGTTACGGTTGCAGGGCAATTGGTGGTAGCGAATGCGCCGTCGGCATTGCCCGAAGGGTTCAGCGTTGCACTTAGCGCTTTGCCTGAGCCAGATCGTCAGATCCTGATTGTGGCGCTGGATCAGTTAGCGCTGATGCTGGAGTCCAAAACACCAACAGAACCAGCCTGAATCTTTTTGCTTTCCTTGCCATTTACAAGTGTGCGCTGCGGCAATATGGTCGCAGGGATGCTTTGACTTGATAAAGAGAAGGACTATGAGTGACCCACAACCCAGTGAATCTGATCCGCTGATTTTGCGCCATCCTCAAGCGAGCGATGGCGCCGCGCTCCATACACTGATCGCCAGCTGTCCGCCCCTGGACCTGAATTCTCTTTACGCCTATTTGCTGCAGTGTTATCACCACAGCCCCACCTGTTTGGTAGCTGAAAGCAAGGGCGAGCTGGCAGGCGCAATTACTGCCTATGTTCCGCCGGCTCAGCCTGATGTGCTGTTCATCTGGCAGGTTGCCGTAGCGTCGAGCTGGCAAGGGCAGGGATTGGCCAAACGCATGCTGGAACACCTTTTTCAGCAAGTTTCCGAACGTAAGGACTCGCCGGCAATCCAATTTCTTGAAGCAACCATCAGTCCTGACAATCTTGCCTCGCAAAAGTTGTTTCTTGGATTCGCCCGTCGTCACGGCGTCGAGTGCACCTCTTCCCCCCTTTTCTCAGCCAGTCACTTTGGCGGTAGCAGTCATGAAGAAGAATGGCTTTATCGCGTCGGCCCCTGCTAGCGCAGACTGTGCTGTTATTGAATCATTCATCATTTTTATTTCTCTCAAGGAGAAACTCCATGCAAACCTTTAAACGACTCGAATCTGAAGTACGTGGTTATATTCGCTCTTTTCCCACTATCTTCAACAAAGCCCAGAACGCTTACTTGTATAACGAAAGTGGCGATCGCTACATCGATTTCCTAGCCGGTGCTGGCACTCTGAACTATGGCCATAACAATCCGGTCTTGAAAAAAGCTTTGCTTGACTATCTCGCTGAAGACGGTGTGGTGCACGGCTTGGACATGGCAACCAGTGCCAAGAAGCGCTTCATGCTGAAGTTTGAGGAAAACATCCTCAAGCCGCGCAAGCTGAACTACAAGATGCAGTTCACTGGCCCGACCGGTACCAACGCAGTCGAGGCTGCCATTAAGCTGGCGCGCAATGTGACCGGGCGCCAGTTAGTGATCTCGTTTACCAACGGCTTTCATGGCGTATCGCTGGGCGCGCTGGCACTGACCGGTAACAGCAAGTTCCGTGATGCCGCCGGCGTAACCCTGACCGACGTGCACCGCGCCCCCTTTGCCGGCTACTTCGGTGATGAGGTCGATACCATTGCCATGCTCGACAAGATGATTGCCGATCCTAGCAGCGGTGTCGATCTGCCTGCCGCCATCATCGTCGAGTGCGTACAAGGCGAAGGTGGTCTGAACGTGGCCAGCATGAATTGGCTGAAAAAACTTGAGCAACTGTGCCGACGTCATGAAATTTTGCTGATCGCCGACGATATTCAGGCGGGTTGCGGTCGTACCGGCACCTTCTTCAGCTTCGAGCCTGCTGGCATCCAACCCGACATCGTGACGCTGTCCAAATCGCTGGGTGGTTATGGCCTGCCAATGGCGTTGTTGCTGATGAAGCCTGAACACGATGTATGGAAGCCCGGTCAGCATAATGGTACGTTCCGCGGCAATAACCTGGCTTTTGTGACGGCTACCGCCGCCTTGGAGCATTACTGGTCCGACAGCAAGTTTCAGAATTCGATACAGAAGAAAGCTGAAACCATTGCCACATATCTGAACAAGCTGATCAAGAACTACCCGAACGCCGGTCTGTCTCGTCGCGGTCGCGGCATGATGCAAGGCTTAGTCTGCACCGACCCCAAGCTGGCCGAAAAGGTCACTGAGATGGCCTTTGCCAACGGTCTGGTCATTGAAACCTCGGGTGGGCAGGATGAGGTCATCAAGCTGCTCATGCCTCTGACCATCGAGCAGGAAACTCTGCTGGCCGGCCTGGATATCTTGGAACACGCCGTCTCCGACGCTGTGGCCGAACTGGGCAGTAGTATCGTAACCAAGCAAAAGGAAACCGTATGATAGTCCGTCGTCTGCAAGACATTCTCAACACAGACCGTGACGTCAAGACCGATACCTGGGCTAGCCGTCGCCTGCTGCTGGCGGATGATCGCATGGGTTTTTCCATGCACGAAACCACCATCTTTGCTGGTACCAAGACCCACATCTGGTACAAAAACCACCTAGAAGCGGTGTACTGTGTAGAAGGCACTGGTTCGGTCGAACTGATTCCGTCCGGCGAGTTGTTTCGCATTGAACCCGGCACCATCTACATCTTGAATGAGAACGACCGCCACTGGCTGCGAGCCGATCCCGAGGGTGACATGCGGCTGGTCTGTACTTTCAGCCCAGCATTGGTCGGCGACGAAGTGCACGACAAGGACGGCGTCTATCCTGCCGCTCAGTCAGAAACGGTTTCGGAATAACACAAGAGGAAGTAATGCAAACGCAAGGTCGTTATATTAGCCGCACCCAACGAGATGCGGCCATCATGATACGGCGCGAGCCCATCATCTATGAGACGGGCGACCCGGCAGCGAGCAACGCATTGAATGCCGGGCAACGCGAGGCTTATGAAGAAAACGGATTTCTGTTCATGCCGGAACTGTTTTCATCTGAGGAAGTGGATTACCTGCAGCGAGAACTGGACACGCTGCGCAACGATCCCGCCAATGCCGGCCGTGAAGAAGTTGTGGCCGAGCAAAAAAGCGGGGACGTGCGTTCGGTGTTCAATGTGCACCGTTCCAATCCTGCATTTTCTAACCTGGTGCGTGATCCGCGCGTGCTGAACGTGGCACGCGAGATTCTGGGGAGCGAAGTCTATATCCACCAGTCTCGCATCAACTACAAGCCGGGCTTTCATGGCAAAGAGTTTTATTGGCACTCTGACTTTGAAACCTGGCACAGCGAAGACGGTATGCCCAATATGCGTGCCGTAAGCTGTTCGATTTTGTTGACCGACAACACGGAATCCAATGGTGCGCTGATGCTGATCTCCGGTTCACACCGGCATTACGTTGGTTGTGCCGGCGAAACGCCTAGCGACCATTACAAGTCGTCCTTGAAGAAGCAGGAAATCGGCGTACCTGACGAAGACCTGCTACGTTACTTGTCGGAAATCGGCGGCGGCCTCGAGGCGGGTACGGGCAAGGCCGGTTCAGTTATCTTTTTTGACTGCAACACCATGCATGGTTCCAACAGCAACATTACCCCAGACCCGCGCAGCAACGTGTTCTTCGTCTATAACAGCATCGACAATCAACTGCATACCCCGCAGGCTGGCTTGGACCCCCGCCCCGAATTTCTGGCGGCGCGTCAAGACATTCAGCAACTGAATCCCGAGCCACTGATCATCCCCTGATCAGGACGCTACGCTAGCAGAAGGCAAGCGAAGGGTCGCGCCACAGTGCGAAAGCGCTGAACCACGGCTCTTCGGTTCATCTCAGTGTGATCAAGTAATCTCTATCCCTCTTTCAGCTTCTCGTTGGAAGAGGGATTCCTTCTGCCCGAGCCAGTCGATCCATGGCCACTTCCAAAATACCGCGCGCTTGTCCGGCCGCTCGTTCCAGATCCTGATGCAGTTGTGTATCGTCTACATTTTTTGAGGCACATTGGGCGCTGTAACGCTCAAAACTTCCCACCATCATCAGCAAGTCCGCCAGTTGGCGCGGGCATTCGCACGCTAAACGATTACCCCCTGCCGCAATCGTGGATAGTGCCGCTTCATCAAAGCGCACGCCGGATACGCGTGGAAGGTGCGAGGGCGGCAGTCTTTCTTCCGCCATGGAAGCGCGGCACAATAGGGCTAGCTCACCCAATTCGGCCGGCATGCGCGCCACTAGGCACTGCTGCGCCCGCAATACGCGAATCGTGGCACTACTGCAAAACCGATACAACACCACCACCGCATTTGCCCCACACGCGACACGCGCGGCGGCAATCATGGGCATTGCGCTTTCGTCCAGTTCGGACAACTCGATCAGCAGTACTTCCACACCGTCGTCTTTGGACAGCAAGCCAGCCTGCTCAAGATGCGAACAACTGGCTTGCACCGCAATGCCCAAATCATCACTGCCGCTTACAGCAATCCGCCGGGCTAGGCTTTCGCCCACCACCGCCGCCCTAATCGGGCCGGCTGCTTGGCGTTCGCCTGCTTTGGCAATCGTCATTTTCTGCAACTGATCCAGTGACAGCTTGGCTAGACCACTGATGGCATGGCCTTGATCGACCAATTGTTTGAGCAAGCCGAGGCGCTGTACCTGTTTCTGCGAATACAAGCGCTGCCCACTGGCAGACCGCTGGGTATCGGATAGGGCGTAGCGGCGCTCCCAAACTCGCAAGGTTTCAGGAGACAGGCCCGCCAAGCGAGCGGCAACCCCACTCCTATAGGTGGCTTCAGAAACCTCAACCGAGTGCAGCAGGCGTTGGCCTTCAATGTGTTTATTCATGGTCTGAACCGATTGTGAACCGTCGATGTGTAGGGTGAGTGGTGCAAAGCATGGACAATTTATCACTAAAAGACTAACTTAGCAAAACACGCGGTTCAAATTGTCCGGGTGGATGCAACGTTTTTCGATTCACCGCACGGTGCGGCGATTACTTCCACGTATCACAGGAGCCAGCAATGGAACGTATTCTGATAGGTGCATCACTCGTCATGGCCATGGGCGCAGCCCAAGCAGCCGACATCGTCGACACTACCAAGTCGGCAGGTTCATTCAACACCCTCGTCACTGCGGTTGAAGCCGCAGGCCTGGTTGATACTCTGAAAGGCCCAGGCTCCTTTACCGTCTTTGCACCAACGGACGAAGCGTTCGCTAAAATCCCCAAGGACAAGCTTGATGCACTGCTGAAAGACAAGGCCAAGCTGACCAAGGTCCTGACTTATCACGTTGTTCCAGGAAAAGTTATGGCAGCTGACGTTAAGGCCGGACCAGTCAAGACAGTGGAAGGCAGCAAGCTGTCAATCAGCAAGAAAGATGGAAAAGTGATGGTGGACAAAGCAACCGTTGTGCAGGCCGATGTTGAGGCGGATAACGGTGTGATTCATGCAGTTGATACGGTGTTGATGCCGAAGTAAGCAATAAAGTTACTGTTGGTAGGATAGTAATAAAAAGGCCCGTTTTTATACGGGTCTTTTTTATGTATAAGCTTTGTAAAAACACCTAGTTATATAAAAAAGCCCCGTCAAAAGACGAGGCTTTAAATTTAAAGCTTCTGGTTTCTAGATTCAATCAAACACTGGCGTTTCTACACCCAAAACCTTATGCAGCTTAGGTGAAGTCGTGGTGTACTGCATATGAATCTTCTTGTCCGGGAATATATAAGCCGCAGCCCCAAATGCAGCCAGCGCAGCTTCATGAAAGCCGGACAGGATCAGCTTTTTTTTGCCGGGGTAGGTGTTGATGTCGCCCACGGCAAAGATGCGAGAGATGTTGGTTTCGAATTTTTCAGTATCGACCTTTAACTGGCGACGCTCGATGTCTAAGCCCCATTCGGCGATAGGTCCGAGCTTAGGTGACAGGCCGTAAAACACCAACAGGTGATCCAGTGGCATGCGGCGCGTGACGCCGTCGGCACCGGTAACCTTGATTTCGCTGAGCTTATCGTCGGCGGTTTCAAAGCCAGTGATCTGACCAACTACTTGCTGCATTTCGTAGTCGTCGCACAACTGCTTCATCTTGGTAACCGAAGCAGGGGCGGCGCGGAAATCATCGCGACGGTGTAGCAGAACGACAGATTCGGCCTTGCCGACCAAATCCAGCGCCCAGTCCAGAGCAGAGTCGCCGCCACCGCAGATCACCAGGTTCTTGCCGTGGAAATCAATGGGGTTCTTGACGCGGTAGAACAGTTGACTGTCTTGGAATTGGTCAATGCCTTCGACCTTGATGGTGCGCGGCTGGAAAGAGCCGACACCAGCGGCGATGAAAACCGTTTTGGTGATGAAGCGAGTGCCGGTGGAGGTTTCCAGGTTGAAACGACCATCTTCTCGTTTTTCCACCGCCGTTACTTCCTGACCAAGGTGAAAGGTAGGGTTAAAGGGGCTGATCTGCTTCAGCAGATTGTCGGTCAATTCTTGGCCGGTGCAGACAGGCACGGCAGGAATGTCGTAAATGGGCTTGTCCGGGTACAGTTCCACGCACTGGCCACCAATAGTGGGCAGGGAGTCGATGACATGGGCCTTAATTTCCAAGAGGCCAAGTTCGAACACTTGGAACAGACCAACAGGGCCGGCACCAACGATGACAGCATCGGTCTCGATGGGCCCGATGCTGGCAGTGTCAGGGGCAAATTTGAATGCTTCCACGCTGATATTCATACGACTATCACATTCCTGATGAGTAAATTAAATATGCAAGCGCTGGCGCGGAAATGGCCTGAAGCGGCGCATCCTTGTATTGCCTGGGAGTCTCTTGGCG
>JBBSSV010000067.1:0-8392 GCA_038241705.1 Burkholderiales bacterium
ATCTAGACATCCTGTCGGAAATCGCAGAAATGTTTTCGGACGAATCCATGCGAACCGGCTTTCTGAGCGATTCCGATCCGGCAGCGGTTCAGAGTCGTCTGCATGGCTGGCAGACTTCGCTGCAACATCTGTCTTCCGAGGTTTGAGCGACCGATTCCCATCGGCCGAACGCAATCCTTGCCTCACCCTTTAATCCATGCCCCTGCCCCCACCTCTTTCGATTCAAAAGCTCTACGAAGACAACCGCGAAACCCTGAAACTGGGCTGGTTCGCGGGCTTTGACGGCGCCAGTCGCCTGATAACAGGTGACGCCGCTTCGGCCGCCGATCAGGTCGGCCACCTGAACCTGATCCATCTAGGCCGCATCCAGCTGTTCGGGCACCAGGAAAATGACTACTACGCGCGCCACACGGAGCCGGTCCGGGCGCGCCACATCGAAGAAATGATCGCTGGCGATCCGCCGGCTTTCATCATTGCTGAGGGACTGGAAGCACCGCCCCATCTGCTCTCCATTTGTGACGAACAAAACATCCCGTTGTTTTCCACCCCGCTGCCGGCGGCACAGGCGATTGATTTCCTGCGCGTGTATCTCTCCAAAAAGCTGGCCCAGCGCACCCTGGTGCATGGCGTCCTGATGGACGTGTTGGGCGTGGGCGTGCTGATCACGGGCGACTCGGGATTGGGCAAGAGCGAACTGGGGCTAGAGCTGATCTCGCGCGGCCATGGCTTGGTCGCCGACGATGCGGTCGAACTGGCGCGCATTGCTCCGGACGTGATCGAAGGTCGCTGTCCCGAACTGCTGCAGAACCTGCTGGAAGTGCGTGGCCTGGGTCTGCTCGACATCAAGACCATCTTTGGCGAAACCGCCGTGCGTCGCAAAATGCGGCTGAAACTGATCGTCCACCTGGTGCAGCGCTCCACCCTGGAAAAAGACCATGAACGTCTGCCGCTGAAGGATCACACCGAGGACGTGCTTGGCCTGCCCATCCATCGCGTGGTGATTGCGGTGCAGGCCGGTCGCAACCTGGCGGTACTGCTTGAAGCCGCGGTACGCAACACCATCCTGAAGTTGCGCGGAATCGACACGCTCAAGGAATTCATGGAGCGCCAGCAAAAGGCCATGCAGCACAAGCAGGAATAAATACGCTCCTCGAACACGTTGCCTATTGCCGTGTTTTTGTTATTGAAACAACCCTTGCGGTATGATTGTCGACCATGCGCATTGTTCTCATCACCGGTATTTCCGGCTCCGGCAAATCCGTCAGTCTGACTGCACTGGAAGACGCCGGCTACTTCTGTGTCGATAATCTCCCGCCCACTCTGCTGCGGGCGCTGGTGGCGACACGCATCAATGAAGGCGAACTAAACCTAGCCGTGTCCGTGGATGCGCGCAGTGCGATTTCCCTAACAAGCTTGCCCGAGGATATTCAATGGCTGAAAGACGAGGGGCATGACGTCAAGATCATTTTTCTCACGGCCAAGAACGAATCCCTGATCACACGTTTTTCCGAAACCCGGCGCAGCCATCCTCTGTCACACCGCGTCAGCGCCGGCCAGACGCCCAACCACCGCCCGACCCTGATCGAATCCATCCGCAAGGAACGCGAAATGCTGGCCGACATCAAAGAACTGGGACATGTGATCGATACCTCCGGCCTGAACGCTAGCAAGCTCAGGCGCTGGGTCAAAGAAGTGGTGGGGCCAGGCAGCAGCACCATGACGCTGCTGTTCGAATCTTTCGGCTTCAAGTTCGGCGTGCCCCTGGATGCCGACTTAGTGTTCGACGTGCGGGTTCTGCCCAACCCCTTCTACGACGACGTCCTGCGACCGTTGAGTGGACGTGATGGCCAGGTGATTGCGTTTCTCGACGGACAGGCCGAAGCTTTGGAACTTCTGGCCGACATCCGCAGCTTCGTTGAAAAATGGCTGCCATCCTACAAGCGCGACAACCGCAGCTATCTGACCGTAGCCATCGGCTGCACCGGCGGCCAGCATCGTTCTGTCTACATGGTCGAGAACCTAGCGCGTTATTTCGATGCCTCGGCCCAGGTGCTGATCCGCCATCGCGAACTCAATTGAGCGCCGCATCGCAAACGCCCTTCCCCGCACGTTCTGTCAGCTCAGCGCCAGCACGGCCTGACAGTCCAGCCCCAGCAAGAGTTTCTTAATCGGTGCCGGCAAGGCCGCCTGAGCGATGGCGTCCAGCGAGCACCAGCAATAGCCCGAAGGCAGAGTGCTATCCAGCGTCACTATCAAGCTCAGGCGATAGGGCAAAATCTGCAGACGAAAATGGGTGAAGGCATGGGCGACCGCTGGCAGACAAGCACCTTGTGAGAGAGCACCAACTGGCTCCAGCCACGTCAGTACCTCTGAGGCTGGGCCATTATCGCTCAGACTTACCGCGCCATCTTCTACATCAACTGCAAACTCGGGCAACGACAATAGCCCACCCCAGATACCCCGCTCCGGACGTTGCTGCAACAAAATCTGCCCATTCTGGTTGAGCACTACCAGCATGCCGACGTGCCGTTGCGGCACTGCCTTGCGTGGCTTGGGTGTGGGCAGCACTGTTACCCGATCAGTGGCCAAGGCCACGCAGTCTGTTTGCAAGGGGCAGCGTTCGCATGCCGGCCGACTGCGAGTGCAAATGGTGGCCCCCAGATCCATCAGACCTTGGGTGTAGCGTGCCATGTCGTTCTCTGATGCAGCCTCTGATGGCAGCAGTGCTTCGGCTTGCTGCCACAGCGCCTGCTCCACCACACGCCCGCCCGGATGACCTTCGACCCCAAAGTAGCGGCAAAACACCCGCTTGACATTGCCATCCAGTATGGCCGCACGACGACCATAAGCAAACGCGGCAATGGCTGCCGCAGTAGAGCGTCCGATGCCGGGCAGTTGCGCCAAGACGGCAGGATCTTCAGGAAAATGCCCAACATGCTCATCGCACACGCGCTGGGCGCAGCGGTGCAGGTTGCGCGCCCGCGAGTAGTAGCCCAGACCGCTCCAATGCTCCATCACGCGTTCAACCGGCGCCTGCGCTAGGCTGGCCACGTTCGGGAAGGTCTGGATAAAGCGTTCGTAGTAGGGAATGACAGCCGTGACCTGCGTTTGTTGCAGCATGATTTCGGAAAGCCAGATGCAATAGGCATCCTGCGTGTTTTGCCAAGGTAGAGTGTGGCGTCCATGCTGGCGCTGCCAGTGAATCACGGTAGTGGGAAAAGACTGTTTTGGTTCAGTGTCGAGCGTCGGGCGCTGATCGGACAAATCCAGAGAGGCAGGCAAGGCGAGTTTCATTTAAGGATGATAGCAAGCCATGCCGGCAGGCGTCTGGCGTCACCCTGCCATTCGTTTACTTCTGGCAGCGCACGCAATAAAACGTGGAGCGCTGTCCTTGGCGAATCTGACGTACCGGCTGCTCACATACGCGACAGAGTAGCCCCGCTCGCTCATACACAAAATAACTTTGTTGAAAGTATCCGCTTTGCCCATCGGCACCGATGAAGTCACGCAGGCTGCTACCGCCCTTGGCGATGGCAGCCTGCAGGATGCGCCGGATGGCTTGTGCCAACCGTTCGTAGCGCACCAGCCCGATGCGGTTAGCTGGCGTATTCGGATTGATGCCAGCTTCGAACAGGGATTCGGAGGCATAGATATTGCCGACGCCGACCACGATCTTTCCGGCCAGCAGCACCTGCTTGATCGGTGCTGTACGCGCACGCGTCTGACGATATAGAAGCGCCCCCGAAAAGCCTTCTTCCAGAGGCTCCACACCCAGGTTTTGTAGCAGAGCATGCTGCGCCACCGGGCCTGCGGCGGCGGCATGCCAGAGCACGGCACCAAATCGACGTGGGTCGGTCAAGCGCATCAATTGCTCCCCCACGATCAGATCAAAATGGTCATGCGTTCGAGGTGGCACATCGCGCTCCAAAATGCGCAAATGACCAGACATGCCCAGATGCAGTAGCAAGGTGCCCTGCTCAAAATGCAGCAGCAGATACTTACCGCGCCGGCCGGTGACGAGTATCTGCTGGCCCACCAGCTGTTCCAGCGCTTCCACGGGAAACGGCCAGCGCAAGCCGCTACGGCGCATGACTACGCCTGTGACAGTTTTTCCTTCTAAGTGGGGTGCAACGCCACGGCGGGTGACTTCGACTTCAGGTAATTCTGGCATGGGCAACCAATGAAGAAATAAGCGAACAGTTCGCCAGGGCAGGACCATCCATAAACGGGCTGGGCGCACTACGCAAGAGGGCAAGGTTACGCGTAGAATCGAACTCTGCCCGACTCGTCAGGATTATCCCTTGAAAAAACCTCTGTTCATAGCCGCCCTTACAGCCCTGCTGTGTATTTGCGGGACTGCCCAGACACAGAACCTGCCATCTGCCGCGCCCGTGTCGCAGCCCTTGCCCACTACTCCTATCGTTGAGCCTCAAGCGTCCGACATGGACGGGCAGGATGAGGTCGCCCTGCCCGCCCTCAGCAATGCAAAACAGGAAGCCTTGCCCGATGTCGAATTGACACCCGACCTGCTGTTCCAGTACATGGTTTCAGAAATCGCCGAACAACGAGGCGAGTGGCAGGATGCCTACGTCAACATGCTGGACATCGCCCGCCAGACCGCCGATCCACGCCTTGCCCGGCGCGCCGCCGAAATTGCTCTCACCGCTAAGCAACCGGGCGATGCGCTCGCGGCCGTACGCCTGTGGCACGAACTAGCGCCCGAGTCGGAAGAAGCGGCGCAGTATTATCTAGGCTTTCTCATTCTGGGCGACGACCTGAGCGACGCTCTGCCGGTGTTGCAGCAGCGCCTGAAACACACGCCAGAGGCCGCGCGCGGCAACGCCATCCTGCAGATGCAGCGTCTGCTGGCGCGGGCCAAAAACAAACCGGCCGCCTTTGCCGTGCTCGAGCAGGCACTGCAACCCTTCGACAAGCTCGTGGAGGCACGCCTTGCACTGGCGCAAGGTGCCTTTATCGCCGGCGACAATGAGCGCGCCATCAAAGAAGCCCAGGCCGCGCTGAAGATTGCTCCAGCATCGGAAATCGCCGCCTTGACCCTGGCCCAGGTTACGCCCGACCCGGCCAAGGCAGCCCAGAACCTGGAAGATTTTCTGTACACCAAACCAGCGTCTCGCGAAGTGCGTCTTGGCCTGGCTCGTCTGCTGGTAGAACAGAAAAAATACGAAGAGGCCGGCACTACCTTTCAGGTACTGCTCAAGCAATATCCGGACGACCTGACCGCGCTGTATGCCTTGGGTTTGCTGGGCACCCAAACCGGCAAGCTGGAGGAGGCCCAAACCTATCTGACACACTATCTGGAAGTACTGGAAACACGACCCCAGGAAGGGCGCGACCCCACCCAAGCGCTGCTGGTGCTGGCGCAAATTGCCGAAGAGCGCAAGGACACCACCGGCGCCCTGCGCTGGCTGGATCAGGTGACGCCCAGTACGCCCGACGCCTATCTCAGCGCCCAGGTCCGGCGCGCCCGACTGCTGGCACGTTCCGGCCAGCTGGGTTCGGCCCGGATGCTGCTACACAAGCTGAATGTGTATGGCGAAGCGGAACGGGTGCAGCTGCTAGCTGCCGAAGCCCAAATCCTGTATCAGGCTGAGCAGCAAGAACAAGCTCTGTCGGTGCTGCAAAAAGGCTTGACCATCTTCCCCGAGAACGTTGATTTGCTGTACGAGCAGGCGATGATGGCTGAAAAACTGGATCAGTTGCCGGCCATGGAAACTTCGTTGCGCAAGGTTATGCAGCTGGCGCCGCATAACCAGCATGCCTATAACGCCTTGGGCTATTCACTGGCCGACCGCAACCTGCGTCTGGACGAAGCCCACAGCCTGATTGCCAAGGCGCTGCAACTGGCACCGGAAGATCCCTTCATCATGGACAGTATGGGCTGGGTGCTATACCGCATGGGTAAGCCCAAGCAGGCGGAAAAACACCTGCGCCAGGCCTTTGAGATCCGCCAGGACGCCGAAATTGCCGCCCATCTGGGCGAAGTTCTGTGGCAGCAAGGCCAGCAGGAAGAAGCCCGCAAGCTCTGGACCGACGCGCAAAAACTGGCACCCGACAACGCCATCTTGCTCGACACCCTCAAGCGTCTGCAAGTCACGCTCTAAATTATTTATTGGCTCATGTCACTCATGTCTTTTTCCTTCCGCACCTTGAGCGTCCGCCTGTTGCTGACAGGTACCGCTCTGGGCTTGGCCGGTTGCGCCAGCCTCGCGCCCTCGATGTCACCTGCTGCCAGCGCCATGGCAGAACGCCCCTACCATGCCGCCATCGACATTGCTGGACGCCTGTCAGTGCGCTACCAGCAACAAGGAAGCGAGCAGGCGTTGCATGGCAGCTTCGAATGGCAGCAGACCGATCAAGCCACGCGCGTCACCCTGCGCTCGCCCCTGGGACAAATCGTTGCCGTGATTGAAGTCGGCCCTGATGGTGCCACCTTGACCAAGACTGGCGAAGTCACGCACAGCGCCGCCGACGTCAATACTCTGACCGCACAGGTGCTAGGCTGGCCTCTACCCGTGGCACATCTTCAGGATTGGCTGCAGGGCTTCGTCAAAGATGACAGCAGCCAGTTGCGCGCCGTGCAGCCTGACGGCGAACAGCGTCTGCGTACTGCAGATGGCTGGCAACTACAGTACGCCAGTTGGCAAACCGCACAGCCACCGGCCCACCCCAAGCGCATTGATCTGGATCGCGATACCCAGGAAGCGGGTCGGGTCGCCATCCGCATTGTTCTGGACAGCTGGCAGCCGCAAAAGTGAGCGCCGCCACCAAGTCAGCCATGGGGGCTGCTTCGCCTCCTGAAGCCGGGCAGTTGCGCAATTGCCCTGCGCCGGCCAAGCTCAATCTGTTCTTGCACGTCACCGGCCGCCGTGCGGATGGCTACCATTTGCTGCAATCGGTCTTTCAACTGGTGGAGCTGGGCGATGTCCTGCACTTCCAGTCGCGCCAGGATGCTCAGATCCGGCGCATGACAGACGTACCCGGCGTGGCAGAAAGCGACGATTTGTGCGTGCGCGCAGCACGGCTGCTACAACAGGCCGCCAGCGCCAGGCATCCAGGCCAGCCCCTGCGTGGCGCCGAGATTGCCATCGAAAAAAACATTCCCATGGGTGGCGGGCTCGGTGGCGGCTCTTCGGATGCCGCGACGACCTTGCTGGCGCTGAATCACCTTTGGCAAGTTGGATTTAGTCTCTTGCAACTACGAGAGCTAGGCCTGCAACTGGGGGCGGATGTGCCTTTTTTTCTTTTTGGGCACAACGCCTTCGTCCAGGGAATCGGTGAAGAGTTGCAGCGCGTGGATACGACTGAACACTGGTTTGTCATTGTCAATCCAGGCGTGTCGATTCCGACGGCGGCAGTTTTCGCGCGCAAGGAATTGACAAGAGGCACCAAACCGATCACAATAGCGGACTTTTGCAGGGCACCACAGGAATACGTAGGCAACGATCTGCAGCGCATTGCAACCGTGCTCTTTCCCGAGGTGCAACAGGCTCTTGATTGGCTCGCGCAGTTTGGCAACGCCAGAATGACCGGATCGGGTGCATGTGTATTTTGCCCGTTTTCAGAAGAGCACCAGGCCAACGCCGTGATGCAGCAGCTTCCGCCAGGCTGGCAAGCCTGGAAAACCCGGGGACTGGACACGCACCCGTTGGCCCATTTGCAAAAGACAGAATTCGTTTAGACTTGCATTTGCCCCGAAAGGCGGCCAAAATGCAGGCCCGAACAAAAGCTTGCGTAGGGGAATAGCCAAGTCGGTTAAGGCACTGGATTTTGATTCCAGCATGCGAAGGTTCGAATCCTTCTTCCCCTGCCATTATATTTTTGCAGCGACCGCGTCGCGCAAGACTCCAGGAAAGCCGCCCGTGCACGACTTCCAGTCCAGCATTGGCGGCTTTTTAAACTTTTACAGATTGCGTGCCTTTCCCATGTCGTACAAGAACCTAATGGTCTTTACCGGAAATGCCAATCCGGAGTTAGCTATTGGAGTCGCCAGGCAACTGGACATTCCTCTTGGGAAAGCCATTGTTTCCAAGTTTTCCGACGGCGAGATCGTCGTTGAAATCAATGAGAACGTGCGCGGCAAAGACGTCTTCGTGCTGCAATCGACCTGCGCACCGACCAATGACAACCTGATGGAAATCATGTTGATGGTCGATGCCCTGAAGCGCGCCTCGGCCGGCCGCATCACCGCTGCTATTCCCTATTACGGCTATGCTCGCCAGGACCGGCGCCCACGCTCGGCGCGAGTGGCGATTTCGGCCAAGGTCGTGGCCAACATGCTGCAGGACGCCGGGGTCGATCGGGTGTTGATCATGGATCTGCACTCCGACCAGATCCAGGGCTTCTTCGACATCCCTGTTGACAACATTTACGC
>JBBSSV010000068.1:0-8146 GCA_038241705.1 Burkholderiales bacterium
GACATCGTCACCTCCATGTCGGGCCAGACCATTGAAGTGTTGAACACCGACGCCGAAGGCCGTTTGGTGCTGTGCGACGCGCTGACCTATGCCGAGCGCTTCAAACCAGCCGTTGTAGTCAACGTCGCCACCCTGACTGGTGCCTGCATCACAGCGCTAGGCCATCATAATTCGGGCCTGTTCACCCGTCATGATGACGACCACGATTTGCTGGCTGAAGAACTGCTGAGCGCCGGCAAGGCCAGCAGCGACACTGCTTGGCGCCTGCCGTTGGGGGACAAGTATCAGGAACAGTTGAAGTCGAATTTTGCTGACATCGCCAACATCGGCGGCCCACCGGCTGGCAGCATCACCGCTGCCTGTTTCCTAGAGCGCTTCACCAAGAAATACACTTGGGCGCACCTGGACATCGCTGGTACTGCTTGGCGCAGCGGTGTCAACAAGGGTGCCACCGGACGTCCGGTACCCCTGTTGACCATATTCCTGATCAACCGCGCCAACGCTGCAGGCCAGTAAGTCAAACCTGTTGCCCCTGACTGCTTTGCGGCACCACGTCGGAAAGCAGTCAGATTCTGGCGGACACTGGTCCGCTCTTCACGACACTCCCTCTAAAATAATCGATCAGCGATAGGCGCAACGCTGCGGGTCTGGCTGCCCACTTGAACGTCTTGGCCAATGAAACAACGCATGCGCTAACCGTTGGTGCGCTTTATGCTCTTCTGGTCAGCATCGTTGTGGCGGGCCGTCGTCCAGGCTAGCGCTCTAGTCGTGCAATAGCGTCTCGCATGCAATGCACAGCCATAGATAAGCACGCGCCAGTAACCGCAACCCATGCAATCGCGCGACTATTCAGGAAAATGGAACACCATGAAAATTGCGACCTGGAATGTTAACTCCCTGCGGGTCAGGCTACCGCAGGTCCTGCAATGGCTCTCGGACAATCCGGTAGATGTGCTGTGTTTGCAGGAAACCAAACTGGTGGATGCCAAGTTTCCTCAAGAAGAGATTGAGGCTGCCGGCTACCACGTCGCGTTCTCGGGACAGCCGACCTATAACGGCGTGGCCATCCTCTCGTGCCATCCCATCAGCGATGTGGTGCGCAACAATCCTCTGTACGAAGATGCGCAACAACGCATCATTGCCGGCACCATCCTGGGCATGCGCGTGATCTGCGCCTATGTCCCCAATGGCCAAAGCATTGATTCGGACAAATACCAGTACAAGCTGGCCTGGCTGCAGGCGTTTGAAACGTGGGTGGCGTCGGAACTGGCCACTTGGCCCGAACTGGCGGTGCTGGGCGACTACAACGTTGCCCCAGCGGACGCGGACGTGCACGACCCGGCGGCCTGGGCCGGTGGGGTACTGGTGTCGGACGCCGAACGCGCCGCCTTCCAGCGCCTGTGCGACCTGCCGTTGGCCGATGCGTTTCGCTTGTTCGACCAAGAACCCAAGCTGTACAGCTGGTGGGATTACCGACAACTGGCCTTTCGGCGCAACCGCGGCCTACGCATCGATCACATCCTGTTGTCAGAAACACTCGCCAAGCATTGCTTGGCGTGCGAGATCGACAAGGAGCCGCGCAAGTGGGAACAGCCGTCTGACCACACGCCCGTAGTGGCTAAGCTGGACTGGCCCGTTTCCCCTTAACTGTCATCTTGGGGCTTGCGTGGACTTAGCTGTTTTTCAAAAGCCAGATCGAACTTGCTCACGCGCTTGGGCGTTTGCGGCCCCACGCTATTGACGAAGGCTACGAAGGCATCCTGCTCCAGCGGCTCACTCAGCTTTTCTTGCAACCCGTCGGCGCAATTGCGCACCAGCAGAAACATGCCATCCGCCCGGCGCACCATAGAATATCCTTCTTCGCCAGTACGACGCTTGAGCCGCTCGATAGCGGCGCTTGCTCTGGTTGAACGCATGACACTTCCTTTTGTATTGTTTGATTTCTGGCACACGTTGGTCCTGCGCCGAGCGTGCTTGCACCCAACATAGCAAATTTTTGTCGTGCACGTAGCGGGGCCTGGAAAAAAGCAACTTTCCTGTGCGCCTACAAGGTTGCCGTTCCACAAACCCCTTGCGTTGCCACAAGCTTAAGGCAGCGCCGCTGAACTTCCTCCTTACTTTTCCTCAAAGTCTGTATGTCAGCGGGAGGACGTCACGCGTCTGCTTCGCCGACACACGTGAGGCCATGTCTGCAAAAAAGCAGCTGCCCGTAATAAAAAACAACCCCAATCCGTGCGCGGGCTTACCTATTAGACAAAGAAAGGACAGTTCATGCAACCTAGTCCCTTACACCTGCCTACCCCAAAATTGCCAATTTTGGATGTGGCCGTCTCCCTTCCACAAGCGACCCGCACTACCAGTCGCGATGGATGCAGCGTTACCTGCTACCACGATCACGTCCCCGACTTCATTGCGCCTGAACTGGAGCGCTTGTACGGCAGCCTCTTTTCTTCGATGGCGGTGTGGCAGATGTACGGCTGCCTAGAAGGTACGAGCACCTTTGCCCTTTACCGACATGAAAAATTGGAAGACATCTGGCTGTTCCAGCGCCAGGGCACACAGGTACGAGTGTTGAACGAACAAATCAAAATCAGGGGTGAAAGCCTGCGCCATTTTGCAAGCATGATCTTTGCCAGCGAGCCTGAAGTCGGTGTTATCTGCCTGCACGCAGTCCAGGCAGATCTAGCAGACTGTGACCTCATCCATCATCGCAGCAACTGTACCGAGGATAGCGTCGTCACCCTGCCCGACAGTCCCGAAGCTTATCTGGAGCGCCTGGGTAAATCCACCCGCAAGAGCATCCGGCGCTACCAACGACGCCTCGAAGATAATCATCCCTCTTTTTGCTATCGCGTCCAGGAAGGAACTGACATTTGTGAACAGAACGTTCGCGCCATCATCGCCCTGAACCATGTGCGCATGGCCAACAAGGGGCGGGTCTCTGCCAATGACGAGTCTGAGGTGCAGCGCATGTTGGAATTGTTGCGGACCCATGGCATGGTCGGCATAGCCACTATCGAAGACAAGGTATGTGCCGGCGTCATCGCCTTTCGCTTTGGCGACAACTATTTTTCTCAAGTGCGCGCCCATGATCCGGCCTTTGATGATGACCGACTGGGCATGATCGGGGCCTTTTCATTGGTTTCAGCCTGCATCGAGCGCAATGCTCGGGAGTTGCACTTCATGTGGGGTCGGGAAAACCACAAGGCCATTTTCCTAGGCGAGCAGCGCGATTTTGACCATGTTCTGCTCTTTCGCTCGCGCTGGGCACAAATGCGCCACGCCCGCTTGCTGGCAACGGCTGGCATGAGCGCGGCCAAACGCCAGAGCAAGCACTGGGTCTTTGCTAAAGCCAAGCAAGAAGATGCTGTGGGCCGGATGCTGGAGCAAGGTTTGGGACGCTGGCGCCATCATAAGCAGCGCAGACTGCACCGCAGCAAAGATGAAGGTCGCTGTCGCGGCTAAAAACATCTCGTTTTCATGATTGGTTCTAAACAGGAAACATAAAAAGCGGGGCAATCAGCAAGCTGCCTTTGGCGCTCTAGTCCTGCTGCCCACCCTTAAATGGAAAATCCGTCTTTGCAGGAAGCAACTTACCGATACAGCTTCAAGTAATCAGGACAAAGAAGATCATGCTCATGGCACCCGACATGGCAATCTGGATCGCCAGAATGTCCAATGGAACGCGACTTTCTTCAGGGATTTTCATGACGTTCTCCTAACCACTCCATGGAAATGGCCCGGCCCACTGCCGGGCCTGCATACAGCATTTAGCTACCTGAAAAAACACCGGTTCCAGGCCAGCAGAAAAAATCTTGTTCCAACCATGGGCCTGTGAAACGCTGGAATTCCCAGGTGCCTCAACCTCACGCGGACCCGCCCGTTACAATTACCCCTGTCACGCCAACACAAGGGAGCCGTGTGCAAGCCATCATTTCCGTCAGGCAGCTGACCAAAACCTATGCTTCCGGGCTCCATGCGCTCAAGGACATCAACCTTGATATTCAGCGCGGAGAAATTTTTGCCCTGCTGGGTCCGAACGGGGCTGGCAAATCTACCCTGATCAATATCATCTGTGGCATCGTCAACCCGAGCCAAGGGCAGGTCTTGGCTGATGGCCATGATGTGGTGCGTGATTATCGGGCGGCGCGTTCGCGCATCGGTCTGGTGCCGCAGGAGCTGACGACCGATTCCTTTGAAAGTGTCTGGTCCACTGTCAACTTCAGCCGCGGTTTGTTCGGCAAGCCGCGCGACCATGCTCATGTTGAAAAAACCCTGCGCGCGCTGTCGCTCTGGGACAAGAAGGATGCGCGCATCATGACGCTGTCCGGTGGCATGAAGCGGCGGGTGATGATTGCCAAAGCGCTGTCGCACGAGCCCAGCATCCTGTTTCTGGACGAACCCACCGCTGGTGTCGATGTGGAACTGCGGCGCGACATGTGGCAACTGGTGCGCGTCCTGCGCGAAAACGGCGTCACCATCATCCTGACCACCCATTACATCGAAGAAGCCGAAGAAATGGCCGACCGCATCGGCGTCATCCGCCAGGGTGAAATCATCCTGGTGGAAAACAAGATCGCGCTGATGCAAAAGCTAGGAAAAAAGGAGCTGCGCCTGCAACTGCGACAGCCTCTGGCGCAATTGCCAGACGCGCTGGCAAGATTGCCGCTGCAACTGTCCGCCGACGGCCAGGACTTGGTCTATACCTTCGACACCCAGGACGAGCACACGGGCATTACCGAGATGTTGCGCCGACTGAACGAGTGTCATATCGACTTTACCGATCTGCAAACCCGGGAAAGTTCTCTGGAGGATATTTTTGTGAATTTGATGAAGGGGCCAGCATGAATATCCATGCCATCCGCGCCATCTATATGTTCGAGCTCAGCCGCACCTGGCGCACGCTGATGCAAAGCATCGCTTCGCCTGTGATCTCGACTTCCCTGTATTTCGTGGTCTTCGGCTCTGCCATTGGTCAGCGTATGGTCGACATTGATGGCGTCAGCTACGGTGCCTTCATCGTGCCTGGCCTGGTGATGCTCTCCCTGATGACGGCCAGCATCACGAATGCCTCTTTTGGCATCTATATGCCGCGCTTCTCTGGCACCATCTACGAAATCTTTTCGGCACCGATTTCAGCAGCCGAAATCGTCCTGGGCTACGTTGGTGCAGCTGCTACCAAGTCCGTCATACTGGGGCTGCTGATTTTGCTCACGGCGCGGCTGTTCGTCAGCTACGAGATCCAGCACCCGGTCTGGATGCTGGCGTTCCTGGTATTGACTGCGGTTACCTTCAGTCTGTTTGGCTTCATCATCGGCGTCTGGGCCGATGGCTTTGAAAAGCTGCAGATCATACCGACCATGATTGTCACGCCGCTGGCGTTTCTGGGCGGCAGTTTCTACTCGATCGATATGTTGCCGCCAGTCTGGCAGAACATCGCCCTTTTCAACCCCGTGGTGTATCTGATCAGCGGCTTTCGCTGGAGCTTCTATGGCACCTCGGATGTCAGCGTCGGCCTGAGCCTAGCCATGACGGCGGTCTTTCTCAGTTTGTGCTGTGGCACGGTGTGGTGGATTTTCAAGACGGGCTATCGGCTCAAGAGCTGAGCGAAGGAGTGACCTTGACCCAGCAATTTTGCAAGAGGACAGCCAAGCGTGGGAACCATTGCCCTTCCTCTGCAATCCCTTATAGTGAAGCTGTTCGTTTACTCTGATGGAGGTTGCCATGAAATACCATTCTCACGTTTCCCCTTCCTCCCAGCGCAGCACCAGCAAGGCTCTACTTGCTGCTCATGGTCAGCATGTCAAGAATTACGCCCTGCTGGGTCTACCGTTGGCAGCAGCAGGGCTGCTTTTCCTTACTACTCTGCTGTAAGGCCTCGATCTCAGCCATCCGAGTGCTCTGCGACCTTGGATTCGCGGAGCCTTCAATTCCTCGTTTAAGGAGAAGTCATGCAAACTACTTTGAAATCCTGCCCAATGTGTGGAGGCGAGGCGGAACTGAAAGAAACCCACTATTTGGAATCGGAAAAGCCATATAGCTATGTACATTGCATTAACCGAGACTGCGAATTGCACCATCATCAAGTACCGCATTTCAGCAGCTCGAACGAATCCTTGAATACCGAACAAGCCGTCGATGCTTGGAACCAGCAAGCGGAGCATATGGCGAACTCGGACGCCTCTTGAAGAGCATCTTGTTTAATTGACTCACCGATTGGATGCTAGCTTGAAGCGTCCAATCGATTTTTGTTTGTATGGACCATTCGGTTCCGTCTTCTTCAAGCCCTCCTTCTTTCCCCTGACCTCCTATTGTCCAAGCACTGCAACCCATCAACAAAGTCGAGCCCGTCTGTTTGTTTCATTCGCGCATTGCTCTGATGCAGGGGAACTATCTGCCTTACACCTCCTCACACTGTGTACATGCCAACCTGACAATTTGGCTCTGGCCTGTTTCTAGGAATAAATGGTTGATCGGAGTGTGACCGACCGAGCAACACTACGAGGAGATGAAAATGTTAGTTAAAAAAGCGGCAACGATTGTAGGATGCAGCGTTTTGTTGGCAGCATGCGGCGGCAATGGCAACATTCCCCGGCCAGTCAACAATGCTGAAGGTTTCTGGTTAGGTTCCACATCAGAAGGTACGGATGTGACCTTTGCGGTACTGGAAAATGGCGAAACTTGGGGCTTCTACAGCACCGGCGAACTGCTGGAGGGGGCCATTAACGGCACCATCAAGGCCAGAGGGTCGGCAGCCAGCGGCAGCGGCCGGGTGTATGACTTTGAAAATGACGTGAAACAATTGGCGATATCAGGCACCGTCACACCCAAAACTAGCCTGACCTTGCGCACCGCCGACGGCATGGAAATCAAGTCCACCTATGACTCGCGCTATGACCAGCCAGCTTTGCTGGCGGATCTGGCCGGTGAGTATCAGGGTCTGGGCATCAGCGGCACCTCAGGTGGTGGCCAAGCCATTCCCTTCACGGTCGATGCCAATGGCAGCCTGCATGCCACCATTCCCGAGGCTGCCTGCACGGTGTTCGGCGCGGCCAGCCCACGCGCTAGCGGCAAGAACGTGTTTGATTTGGCCGTGACCTTCAGTGGCGAGGATTGTGCGCTTGGTCAAGACTCGCTCACAGGGGTCGCCTTTCTGGATACCAGCTCCAATCCCTTTCAAATGATTGCATTGGCCTTGAAGGACGACAGGTCCGACGGGTTTTCCTTGAGCGGCTTCAAGGAGTAAGCACCCGTCCTGCTGTGGCCAGACTTCAAATGCTGGCCGTAGCAGGTGCTCGCCTCAGAAGTTTCCCGGTGCCACCTGGGCGCATACTAGACCGGTATTGCGCCACATGGTCACGACCTGATCCCGATCCATCGAACACCATCGCTATCCGCTCACGCGGCAGCGTACCGTCCACCAGCCAGCGATGCTTGAGGGTGTTATCCGGCCGTCGGTCGCCCATGCGCCGCATTACAAGCTGCGTGTAGGGTACGCCCTGCGCCGCCAACCAGACTTCGGTTTCGGCGCGAACTTCGCTGGAGCGCCCAGAGACGATCCAGATTTCATGCCCGGTATCGTGCAGCGCCCGGCATACCTGAATGATGGGTGAATTGGGCGGATCATCAACACAGGCAGCAAAGTAGCCGTGCCAGTCCTTTTTCTGGCTGGCGATGAAATGAAAACGGTGCTCGACTAGCGCCAAGGTTCCATCGAGATCAAAGAGAATGACGTCTTTCATTGCGTGCGTTTGAAGAAATAATGTCGAAAATCATTGATCATCGCCTTGAGCGCTTTTATCACCTTGCGAAGCTGCAAGGCCGCATGAAATACCCTTCTCTTAGCTTTTGCGCATTTGGAGAGCACCATGTATCGCTACGCTCTATATTACGCGCCCGTCTCCGGCAGCGCGCTGTGGGAAGCGGGTTGCCGATGGCTGGGACGAGATGCCCATGACAATCGCCTCCTTGCACAGCCCGACTTTCCCGGCATCAAGACTGCAAGCTTCAGCGCTCTCACCCAACGCGCACGCTCTTATGGCTTTCACGCTACGCTCTCGGCCCCGTTCAGACTGCAGGCGGACCGGTCCGAAAGCGAGTTGCTGCAGTCAGTGGCAGAGTTTGCGCGGGCCCAGCGCCCCCTTGC
>JBBSSV010000069.1:0-8122 GCA_038241705.1 Burkholderiales bacterium
ACAGTTGCAGGGAAGTTTGTATCAGTTGGATCGTTTATTACCGCACTTATGTAGCAAAATGGCCAATGACTGGCACGCCGGTATTAATGGCTTTACTAAGATGCGGGCGATTAGTAATTATTTCACCGTATGCGCCTATGTAAGCAGGATGGCACGCTTGAGTTTAGCTTTACCTCTAGTCTCGATGACGCGATGCTTGATGACTTTGCGCCATGGTTTGAATGGCAAGTGCCACGTAGGCGGAAGATGAGCGGAACCAGCATTATGTACCTGGACAAAGTGGAGCCTGAGCGTTCTGTGCGGGTCTGATCCGCCGTGGGCGAGCGTAACCCTGCGGTTCGAACGGCACTGGGGCGTGCCATCCTCGCCTTCCGCGGCACTGATCGCACCGCATTGGCCGGGTACCTGGAAAACCGCTACAGCGGTCGCGACGCCTGTTGCAGGTCGACGCCATCGCCCGCGAAGAGAAAGAGCAGGTCGACCAGACCCTGGCTGTGGCGCTGGCAGTTGTACAACAGGCGCGGTTAGAAGCCAGCTCGCTCGCCCCCGGGCAAACCGAGGAAACCATCGTGCAGGAACAGCTGGCCGCCGCTGAGGCGGCGCACGCCAAGACCCGCATCCATGCCCAAGCCGCCGGTACCATCCTGACGCGCAACGTAGAGCCGGGGGATTTGGTTCAGCCTGGAAAAATTCTGCTGGAAATGGCGCACGACACCACGCGTGAAGTGCTGCTGCCAGTCGACGAACGCAATCTGGGTGTGCTCCAAGTCGGACAGACGGCGGTCTGCGTGGCCGATGCCTATTTGCAGCAACCGTTTGCCGCCGTCATCACGTTGATCGCGCCCAGCGTCGATCCACAGCGCGGCACGGTTGATGTTCGCCTACGTCCGCAGCCTGCGCCAGCCTATCTGCGCGACGACTTGACGGTCACGGTCAGCATCGAAACTGGTCGGCGCGCGCAGGCGCTGGCAGTTCCCAATGATGTTCTTTTTTCAGTCAACGGCCCCCAAGCCAGCGCTTTTGTCGTGAAAGCCGGCAAGCTGGAGCGCACAGCTTTGACGCTGGGTTTGCGCGGATTGACCATGACCGAAGTCACCCAGGGTCTGGTCGCAGGCGATTGGGTCGTGACCCCACCGGATCTGAAAGAGGGTCAGCGGGTGCGCGTCAGCCACCAAAAAGTGCCTGCGGCAGCGAACAATCAGGCCACCAGCAAAGAGCCGCCCATGAACTTCATTGATGCTGCGGCTCATTTTTCATGTGGCTTGAATCCACCGTTGCCCTGCGTTTTGTGCGGCAAGGCTTGGTCCAGAGCCTGCTGATTCTGGTCGGGATTGCCGTGGGCGTGGCGGTCATCGTGTTCGTCACCACATTGATCAACGGTCTGCAAGACAACATCATTGGTCGTACCCTGGGCACCCAGGCCCATGCCAAGGTCGAGCCACCGGAAGAGGTCAATCGCATACTGCCTGTTCCGGCCGGCACCACGCAATTGCTGCTGGAAGATCGGCGCGCGCAGCGAATTCGCTCCATCAACAACTGGCAGCAGGTGCGCGATGCGCTCGATCGCTTTCCCGAGATCACGGCCGTGTCACCCATCATCAGCGGTCCGGCGTTTGCCCAGCGTGGCGAAGTCCGCAATGCAGTTTCGCTGGTCGGCATCGATCCTGTGCGCTATGGCAAAGTGATTCCAGTTTAGCAAGACATGGTGGCGGGCGTGTATCAGGTCGGCGCGGGCGACGTACTGGTGGGCACGCTGCTGGCCGATGAACTCGGTTTGCGCGTCGGCAGCAAACTGCGTCTGGAGTCGGGTGAAGGCGGTGCGGCCTTGGTCATCGTGGCCGGCATTTTCGAGCTGGGGGTGCGCGACCTGGACTTGCGCTATGTGTACACCGATCTGAAACAGGCCCAGTCGCTGCTGGAACTGCCTGGCGGCGTCACCATGATCGACGTCACGGTCAATGATCTGTTTGCGGCAGATGCCACCTCCAACCGAATCGTGCGCTTGATGGGACTGAAGGCCGAAAGCTGGATGCAGTCGAATGCGCAGCTGGTCAATGCCTTGCGCTCGCAACGGATGTCGACCGTCATGATCAGCTTTTTCGTGGCCCTGTCGGTGACGTTCGGGATTGCCAGCGTTCTGGCCATCAGCGTCACCCAGCGCACCCGGGAAATCGGCATTTTGCGCGCCATGGGTACCCAGCGCGGCCAAATGCTGCGTATCTTTCTGGTGCAGGGTGCCTTGCTGGCGCTGGGTGGCTCGGCCCTGGGTAGCGCCGTCGGCTATGGCCTGGTCTGGGGCTTCAATACTTTTGGCCCTAAGCTGTTTTTCATTCCGATGCCTACGCTACTAGTGCCGGTCACCATGGCGGTGGCCACCTTAACCGGCGTGCTGGCAGCGATGGTGCCAGCCTGGCGCGCGGCGCGCATGGACCCGGTGGAGGCGATTCGTTATGTCCGAGCCAGATAGCACCATTCCACAAGACGTGCTGCGGTTGACGCAGCTTCGCAAGTCATACAACGTTGGCAAGCCCACCGAAACTGAAGTCCTGCATGGCATCGAACTGCGCATCCAGCGTCACGACTTTGCCGCACTGGTGGGCCCGTCCGGTTCGGGCAAAAGTACCTTGCTGGACCGCCCGACCTCGGGCGAACTGTGCTTGTTGGGCCAACCCACCAGCGCCATGGATGACCAGGTGCGGACGACGGCGCGGGGTGGCAGCATTGGCTTCGTGTTCCAGTTTCATCATTTAATCCAGCCTTTCAGTGCCTTCGAAAATGTGCTGATGCCATTGATGCTGACACGCGGTAAGCCAGACGCCCAGATGCGTGCTCAGGCGCAGGATTTGCTAGCCGACGTCGGGCTGGCGGATTTTGCCAACCAAAAGCCGGGCGATCTGTCTGGTGGTCAGCAGCAGCGCGTGGCCATTGCCCGCGCGCTGATCACCCGCCCCGCCCTATTGCTGGCAGATGAGCCGACCGGCAATCTGGATACCAAAACGGCCGCCAGCGTATTCGAGCTGTTTCGCAGATTCAACCGGGAATGCCACTGCGCTGTCTTGATCGTGACCCACGATCCACGCCTGTCGGCTTCCTGTGATCGCACCATTACCCTAGTCGATGGGCAGCTAGTGAGCGACGATACTCAGGCGCCAGCGCCCCCTTAATGCAACACTACAACGCACCTGTTTTTCAACGTCGTCGAGCCGCCCACCAGATCGGTTTCTTTAATAAGCACACCGCCTGTCAAGAGTGTGTCTCAGCCAGTTGGGCACGACGGCGCACCCGCAGCCGCCACGACCGCCACAGGCCTTCGACCGAATACAGCGCCAGCGCCAGCCAGATCAGGGCAAAGCCGATAGCTTGCACGGGTCCAAAGGGCTCGCGAAATATCCAGACCGCTAGCAGCAACTGGATCGAAGGCGTGGCGTACTGCATGAAACCCAGTGCCGACAGCGAAATCTGGCGCGCGCCGGCAGCAAACAGCAGCAGCGGGATCGCAGTCAAAGGGCCCGCACCAGCTACCAATATTTTGGAGCCGAGCGTTGCGTCGGGAAAGGTGGCTGCCGGATTGCCGGCAAACCACCATAGGCCCAGCGCCGCCGCTGGTAACATGATCAGGGTTTCCAGCGTCAGGCCTTCCAGCGCGCCCAATGAGGCCGTCTTGCGCAGCAGGCCGTACGAGCCGAAGCTGACCGCCAGAATCAGCGGCACCCAGGGAATTTGCCCGCGATGCCAAGCCAGCCAGCCTACCCCGACAGCGGCAATGGCGACTGCCAGCCATTGCACACGGCGCAAGCGTTCATGCAGGAAGAAAAATCCCAGCACGACTGTAAACAAAGGATTGATAAAATAGCCCAGTGCCGCATCGGCAACTTGACCGGCGTGCACGGTCCAGATATAGGTTAGCCAGTTGATCGATAAAAACAGCGCGCTGCCAAGGAAGCTCAGCCAGACTCGCGGCTGGCGCCGCAGCAGGGCGAACCAGGCCCATTGACGCCGCACCAGTAACACCAGCAGCAAAAAGCCCAGCGCCCAGACCACGCGATACAGCACGATCTCCAGTGGAGCAATGTCTTGCAGAGCGTGAAAATACAAGGGGAACAGGCCCCATATGCCATAGGCGGCTGCGGCATAGAGAAATCCAGGATTCATGTCAACGGCAGGCAATACAGGGCAGGGTGGGTGCAGGCAAGCGGGCAGCAGTGAGGGCAGGCATCAGAGCGCAGATTCAGACACGGTCAGGTCAGGCGTGTTCGCCCACAAGGTCGTGCATGGTACGGGGCACAAACAGCAGACGGCGAAAAACAGAAAAAGTGCCCAGCAAATCGCTTTTCGCAGACTTGGGGCGCAGGCTTGGGGCATAGAAAAAGCCCGAAAAGACCCATGCCGGGATTGTACGCCTGCGACAGGAGACAGGCGGGCAAGGCGAGGGTGCATGTCTTTTTGCGGGACGTCGCTGGTAGGGTGCCACAGGCTTTGGGGAGTGCCCGGAATGCAAAAATAATCGCTTCCAGTGCCGCTTTGACCTATGATGCCAGCGGCATCTGTGCCCGGCTTATGCCGTCTTCAAGAGGAAACCATGCGCCACAAACCATCTCGTACCCTGCGCTTCAAGTGCAAGCAATGCACCAAACCCATTACCGTCTATCTGCAAAAAGTCTCGGCCTGCTCCCACGTCCAGCCCTACCAAGGCATTTGCAGTTGTGGTGAAGTACACCTGCATGCCACGGGCCAGAAAGATGCAGTCGAATCCTATCTGGCGTCCGGCGGCCTGAACTGGTCGCATCATCATTGAAGCAGAAGGCGGCCATTGCCTTTTCGCAACACTTGCTTGCAATTGAGTTGGTCATGCTTTGCTACAGTGAATCCCGGTCCTGATGGCGCTTTTGCCAGGATCTGACGTCTGACCCTCCAACCCGCTTCCAGATTCGCAACAGGGGAATATCGTGGCCCGCAAGCCGGCTTTTCGCTCATTTTTCAAACATTGGTCCCAGGCCTCCGGCAAGGAGCGCTTGGTGCAAGTTGGCGTCATCGTCGGCGGAAGCATCGTGTGCCTGGTGCTCTTGCTGGTGCTCTACGTAATCGCCTTTCTGCTACCCAATCTGCCGCCTATTGATGCGCTAACCGAATATCAGCCCAAGATGCCGTTGCGGGTGTACACCGCCGACGAAAAGCTGATCACCGAATTTGGCGAGGAAAGGCGAGATTTCGTCCCCATCGCCCAGATTCCCAAGGTCATGAAGCAGGCCGTGATTGCGACCGAAGACAACAATTTCTACGAGCATAACGGCGTGGACTTTACAGGCGTGGCGCGTGCCGCCCTGGCCAACTTGCGCAGGAGCCGTTCCCAAGGCGCTTCGACCATCACCATGCAGGTCGCGCGCACCTTTTTGCTGACGCGCAAGAAGACCTATAGCCGCAAGCTGCAGGAAGTGATGCTGGCCTACAAAATTGAGTCGAATCTGTCCAAGGATCAGATTCTGGGGCTGTACATGAATCAGATCTATCTGGGCGAGCGCGCCTATGGCTTTGGCAGCGCGGCGCGGATCTATTACGGCAAGTCGATCCAAGATGTCAGTGCGGCCGAAGCGGCCATGCTAGCGGGCTTGCCCAAGGCGCCGGCCACTAACAATCCAGTGGTCAACCCCAAGCGCGCCATCGAGCGCCAGCAGTACATCCTGCAGCGCATGCATACCCTGGGCTATCTGGACGATAAGCAGTACCAGCGTGCCGCAGCGGAAAAAGTAAAGGTCCAGACCGCCTCCCAGCGCTATCCCACCCATGCTGGCCATGCGGCCGAAATGGTGCGCCAATTTTTGCACGGTCAGTATGGCGACGAGATCTACAGCAGCGGCTTCAAGGTATATACCACCCTGCGTCAACGCGACCAGAATGCGGCAGTCTCTGCCTTGCGCCGAGGCGTGCTGGATTACGAAAGCCGGCATGGTTACCGTGGACCAGAAGCAACAATGGACTTGCCTTCGGACCGGCAAGCACGTGACGAGGCGATCGATGCCACGCTGGTGCGTCATCGCAATAGTGGTGATCTGCAGTCGGCCGTGGTCCTGAGCGCCAGTTCCAAGGAAGTGCGCGCTGCTCTGATCGGAGGCGTACAGATCAGCATCAGCGGCACCGGGCTGCGTTTTGCCGCGCCGGCGCTGTCGGCCAAGGCCAAGGCACCGAAGAAGATTGAGCCGGGCGCCGTGATCCGCGTCATGCGTGAAGGCAAGAAAAGCTGGCGTATCACCCAGTTGCCGGAAGTCGCCGCCGCCTTTGTCGCGCTGGATGCAAAGGATGGCGCCATTCGCGCTTTGGTGGGTGGTTTTGATTTCGCTCTGAACCAGTTCGATCACGTTGGTCAGGCCTGGCGTCAGCCGGGTTCGGCCTTCAAGCCATTTGTCTATTCCGCCGCTTTGGACAAGGGTTTTTCACCGTCGACGCTGGTCAACGACGCACCGCTAACCGACGACAGCGAAGTCACCAGCCGTGGATGGAATCCAGGCAACGACAATGGCCGCTATGACGGCCCGGTGACTTTACGCACCGGCCTGAAGCGCTCCAAGAACCTGGTGTCGATCCGCATGCTGCGCGCTATTGGCCCGTCCTATGCGCAGGAGTTCGTCACGCGCTTTGGGTTCGACGCTGACAAGCACCCGGCCAACCTGACCATGAGCCTGGGCTCGGGTTCGGTCACGCCGCTGCAGCTCGCCGGCGGCTATGCCGTGTTTGCCAATGGCGGTTACCAAGTGCTGCCGTATCTGGTGGACAAAGTGGTGGATGGCCAAGGTCGGGTCCTGTTTCAGGCCAGTCCGCAGATCGCTGGCGACGAAGACAGCCGAGTGCTGGATGCGCGCAATGCCTACATCATGGACAGCATGCTGAAAGAGGTCGTGCGCTCGGGCACCGGCAATGCCGCCCAGCGCCAGTTGGGCCGTAATGATTTGGCTGGCAAGACCGGCACCACCAACGACGCCGTCGACGGTTGGTTCGCCGGCTATGGCGGCGGCGTCGTCGGCGTGGCCTGGATGGGCTACGATACCCCGCGCTCGCTGGGCAGCCGCGAGTTTGGCGGCACTCTGGCACTGCCGATCTGGATCGATTACATGCGCACCGCCCTGAATGGCCGTCCGGCAGCGGAGCAAATCATGCCTGCCGGCATCGCTCAACTCAATGGCGACTACATTTACCAGGAATACGTCAACAGTCCTGCTGCGGTGCGCGAAGTCGATATCCGTCGTGCGCCACCGCCACCAGAAAGTGACGGCAGCCTGCTCGAGCGCCTGTTTGGCATCGTTCCGCAGGCTCCAACCCAAAACGAAGAAGAGCGGCGACGCGACCGTGAGATGTACGGCGGCTGAGGCCTTCCTTAGCGCGTATGCCTTGGCCATCCAAACCTGACCAACACGGGTGCCCTGCAGCTCTTTGACTGAAGAGAAAGTACATTGGAAGCACTTTTCATTTCAACCGGCATCGTTGCGCTGGCAGAAATCGGCGACAAGACCCAGATCGCTACGGTCGCCTTGGCGGCCCAATACCACGCTTTCTGGACCGTGGTTGCCGGCACCACGCTGGGTATGATGATTGCCAATGTCCCGGCGGTGCTACTGGGAGACCGGATCGCCCACCGCATGCCGGTGCGTCTGGGGCATAGCATCGCTGCTGCGATCTTTGCTCTGCTGGGCATCGCGACTTTGCTGGGTGTGGGGGAGCGGCTGGGGTTTTAAGGAGGGGAACGCCAGGGCAGTTGCGCTGACGTTAGCGCAGTCAGTTGCGGCCAAGATCGCTTCAAGGCCGGTCGCGGGCAGCGATTGCCCTCGAGCTCCAGGCAGCACCGACTCGTCATCAAGATGGGTAGATGTGAAATCCAGGTATTGCGCCAGAAGGAGTCTTTCCTGATGCTCCTCACAGCCGCCCAGTTTTTGTGGGCCAGCAGGGGTCTGGACTTTGCTATAAGGTAGATTGTCCGTATTAAAACCTCACAAAGGAGTTAGTCATGTCTGCCATCTCTGGTCTACACGACCCCCCCCCCCCCCCAAGCCCACAAAAAAAGGCCCGCCCAGCACACCGCGCCCACGCCAACCCCAAAGCGCATGGCCAAAAGCAGCCGAACGACCCCCCGAGG